>JACQAG010000006.1 GCA_016195085.1 Pseudomonadota bacterium
GAAAAGCGTAGCATAGCTACGGTTGAGGTCCGCGACGGTCCGACGAGGGTAGGAACCCTCGTGGACGGGCGACCCGCGCGGCGCGACCCGAAGGGATGGGCTCCTGCGGTCACATGCCGCGTCAAGCCGCTCGCCAGGGGAGGCTTGAGGAGGGGGTGGTCCCCACCCCCTCCCAAATCCCACCCCCAGTGCTGGGCATCGCTCTTCGCAGCTTTCCTCGCCTGTGACCGCATGAGTCCCATCGCTGCCCCGATCCTTGTGAGAAATAGGCGCTAGCCGACCTTGCGCTCGGGGACCCGCGTGTCGCGCGGCACGGCCGGGTTGGCGCGCAGATATTGCGGGGGGTGGTAGGCCTCGGCTCCGAGCTCGGCCGCCGCTTCCCAGGCCCAATGGGGATTGCGCAGCATGGCCCGGGCCAGGGCGACGAAGTCCGCCTGGCCGGAGGCGATGATCGCCTCCGCTTGCCGGGGCTCGGTGATGAGCCCCACTGCCATGGCGACGATGCCGGTCTCGCGCCGCACCCGCTCGGCGAAGGGAACCTGATATCCCGGAGCGAGCGGCACCTTCTGGTCGGGCGATTGGGCGCCGCCCGACATGTCGACGAAATCGCAGCCGCGACGCTTGAGCTCGCCCACGAAGGTCACGGCATCCTCGATCGTCCAACCGTCCTCGACATAGTCGCTGCCGTTGAGGCGCATGCCGAGGGGGCGGTCCGCCGGCCAGACCTTGCGCACGGAATCGAAGATCTCCAGGGGAAAGCGCATGCGGTTGGCGAGGCCGCCGCCATAGGAGTCGGTGCGCTTGTTGGCGATCGGCGACAGGAACTCGCTGATGAGGTAGCCATGGGCGCCGTGCAGCTCGATCACGTCGAAGCCGAGCCGCAGCGACCGTTCAGTGGCGGCAACGAAGTCGCTTTTCACCTTCGCCATGCCCGTCGCGTCGAGGGCTACCGGCGTGGGCCATTCGTTCTTGAAGGGAACCGCCGAGGGCGCCACGGTCTGCCAACCCTGCGGTGGCGCAAGCGACACACCGCCCTGCCAAGGCGGTGCCGTCGAAGCCTTGCGGCCGGCATGGGCGAGCTGGATGCCGATGAGGCCGGCGCCGTGCCGGCGGAAGAAACGCAGCGCGGGAACCAATGCCCGCTCATTCGCCTCGGAATAGAGGCCGAGGCAGGCCGGCGTGATCCGGCCTTCGGGACTGACGGCGGTCGCCTCGGTGAAAACGATGCCTGGGCCGCCGGTGGCGAATTGGCCGAGATGCATGACATGCCAGTCGGTGGCGCTGCCATCGATCGCGGAGTATTGGCACATGGGCGAAACCACGATGCGGTTGGGCGCGGTCCTCCCACGCAAGCTCAAGGGATCGAAGAGGTGCGCCATTCGGAACTCCCGGTAACGATGATCGAAGGTCAGGCGAGGAGCGACTTCGCCAGCATGCCATGCACGCCCTTGTTGCCGTCGACGAGCTGGGTCACCCGGAAATCGACGGCCAGGCTGCACAGCGTATAAGCATCCTCCGCCGACACGTTCACCCGCTCGCAAATGAACTTGATCATCTCGCGAAGCGCCTGCTTGGCGGCATCGTCGAGATCGGGGTCGAGCCCCATGGTTATGTAGTGCGTCGGCGTCTCCGCGCGCGGGAAGAGGAGACGCAGATCCTTCCGCAAGATGAGCTCGAAGGTGCCCGATACCGCCGTCTCCAGCGCAGTCACGCAGACTTCGCCGTCGCCCTGCACGGCATGGCCGTCCCCGGCCGAGAACAGCGCCCCTTCGGTCCACACCGGCAGGAACAAGGTGGCGCCGGCGCCCAGCTCCTTGTTGTCGAGATTGCCGCCATGCTGGCGCGGCACGATGGTATCGATGGCGCCGAAATTCGCCGGCGGTGCCACGCCCATGACGCCGCAGAAGGGCTTCAACGGAATGCGCATGCCCCACGGCATCTGGGCGTGCATGGTCTTGCGGTCGAGAGGGATGTGCATGAGGCGGCGATAGGGAAAGTCTTCGGGAATGGTGCCCTTCGTCGGGCCGAACGCGTTCCAGCCCCAATCTTGCCTGAGCGCCACATCGAGGATGCGAATCTCGAGGGTATCGCCGGGCATGGCGCCATTGACGCGAACCGGACCCGTCAGGATATGCCCGCCAGGGCCCATCTTGACCTTGGCGTGGATCTGGCGGTGCTCCGGCAAGACTTCCATGGGCGGCGGCGGCAGCGTTTCCGGTCCGCCGGAGACGCAGTGCAAGGTTACCCGATCGCCGGACTCGACACTGAGCACCGGCGGCAGGGACGCCGAGAACACGCCCCAATGCACCGTCTCGGGCGAGGCGGGGATTTCGTGATGTCTGGCCATGGAATCCTCGAGCGGGCGGGCGGGCGGCCTATCTTATGGCAGATGCGAGCACAGCCATATAAGAAGATTTCAGTTAGGATCAGCCTCCGTCTGCCTCACGTCACCTGACCTCACGCAGATCGTTTTGGCTGCTTCTTGAGTGGAACGGTCTCAGAGTAGAGCTTTGCGCTACTATCCTGGCCAGATGCAAGATCGATTGGGAGTTCCAACTGTTCGGACTGCTCCAACAATTGAACTTCAATCCTATCGCTCTTGAGCTTGATCGACAGTCGGACACCCGAGTCCTCGAATGTCAACAATCGGGGCTGATCAAGCTCCATGAAGCCGAAAAATGAAAATGGAATTTCGTAAGAGCTGCCAGAAATCCTTCGCGCGAGGACATGTGCAATCGGTCTGTCCGATTCCGGTATTGCGGCCCTATCTCGGCCTAGGATTCCTGTCTGAAGAAGGACAATCCCCTTTTCGAAGCCTCCGGCCTTGGCTCTCTTCCTATTAGCGGCCTCTACAACTTCATCAATGGAAACGCCTTCGAGATTAGCCCAGGCACGCACAACTTCGTAGAGATCCGCCAGCTCTAAGGTCTTTTCCACACGGCCATCCGCACCACGGACTTCCATAGCTTCTTCGATTAGCTTGCCTGTCAAATAACCTTTGAGAAACTCATTCGGGACAGCTCGCGTGATTTCCGCTTCGCGACGTTGTGCGATTCGTCCAGGTATCTTGTCCCGAATGAGTTTGCCAAAGATGGTGCTTTGCCGAACCCTTGAATGCTCTTTCTCTCCACGAGTCACGACTGCGCAACCCGTCCGCCTGAGTTGGTAATATGCGTGAGCAAGAGTTGAGCCGGCCAATATCACCGGCACTCCGTGCTCACCAGCGGCACGACCAACAGCTTCAATGAAACCCATGTCACGCAACAGATTCAGGTTTGGCCGAAGTTCAACAGCTTGCCTCCATCTCGAACCGCGGAAATTCTTAAACGCAGTTAGGTTATTCCAATCGGATATGGTCAGAAGCTGATAATTGGCTCTATCGACATTCCTCTCAATGTCGTGCGCTTTCGTCCAGTACCACGGGATATTGAAGCGCGTTCCGTGACGATCTACGCACCCCACGAACCACATGACATGGCACGCACCCCCAATGCGTTCGGCGATGGCGGCTGTTCTTGTCGCAAGTTCGACAGCTTCTCGCCTTCCGATGCTTAGGGCACGGGCAAGTTCGTTCTTAACCCGCTCGTACTTCCACACACCGTCCGCTCCCGGAACCAAAATGTTCGATTTGTACTCCGGGTAATCCGTCGCAAGTTCTGTGCGGACGTGGATTTCCCAAATATCGTAGGGACAATATTGCAATGCGTCAGGGAGGCCCCACAGGCTGTGAACTTCAACAATTGGGCTTTGAGGGTCGGCACGAACCCAAGCGCTCGCTCGCGCGGCAATAAACCGGTGCGCCACGAATGCAAGGCCATCCAGATCTGATCCCGCGCACTCGAAAGCCTTTAGTGTACCAAGGCACCATGCGGCGGCGGCCTTGGGCTGGAGGCATTCAGTTCGTGGTAAGTTTGGAGGCTTATCTCCGGCACGAACACTCGTCCTTACAACTATGTTGTCCGGGCCGATGAGCGTCGCAAAGTCATGCTCCAATCGTTTCGCTACTCCCTGACCCGCGCTAACCAAGTCAGAAAGGGCAACAAAGAAAAGAACTGGTTTGTGGGATGCTTCTGGTTCCCAAAGCTCATCAAGAACCTTCAGCTTGTCCCAATGCTGTAGCGACTGCCCTTCTGCACGTGCTAGAAATGCACCCCTTGTGGCGCTTGGGCTGTGCGCCGCGGCAATCGGAATCTGAAACGGGTTGATACCCCAAGCGTCCTCGTCTTCTTCGTCAATTTGAACAAGATGAACGCGTTTGCTTTCCGCGATCCACTCGCAGTTAATCCGCCGTT
Source organism: Pseudomonadota bacterium (assembly GCA_016195085.1). NCBI lineage: Bacteria > Pseudomonadati > Pseudomonadota > Pseudomonadota bacterium. Next base: position 4,293 of record JACQAG010000006.1, read on the forward strand.
GACGGCCACGCAACAGAACGTTGTTAAGCCAGGCGCCGATCGATCCGAACAGCCGCTCTCGAGACAGACCTGTCCTAATCTGTAGTTCGGTGCTCGCCCACGCGGCCTCATCCCTTTGTGTGTTGAATCGAGTACGAAACGTTGTTCCGTCCGAATTTTCCGTACTAAGTTCCCATTGATCGCGCGTTTTTGAGATACGAAACAGATTCCCAAACTCTCCACGTGACTGGGCTTTGACGTAACGCTGAATAACTAGAGCTGTTGGTTTTCCAGAGGCCGAAGCCAGCACTTCGGCAGCCGCATCATGGAGTTTGGCCTTGAAGGCTTTGCCAATTGCGTTAACGATCACGCTTTGGTATCTACCGCGATCCCAAATGCTTTCTCCGAGAACACTCGAACGGACTATGAGGCCGCTGGAGGCCGCCATCAAACGTGCGCGGGCGATGAATGCCTTCCCCAGAGCAAGATGTTTCCAATTTTCGCTATGTGTCAGGACTGAAGCTGGCACTAGCACAAAGGGTGGCGTCCATAGCCTCGGTAACGTTGCGAGCAACGCACCCTTGGGCCCAAATGAAACCTTATAGGAAGCCGCGTCAGACCAATCAAATGGTGGGCCGTCTTCGGAAAAAAGAATTTCCTCGGTCATTTCTTTTCAAGTGTGCCAAACACCGCATTCGCTACATTGGAAAGTAGACCGCTGACACCATCAGAAAAATAGCCGATCAAGAAAGCAATTGCGGCAGATATCGCGAGAGGCCGTAACCGCTCTGTGGCCTGCCCACCACCAATCAACCCTGCATCAAATAGAGTCAATACCGCGCAGGCATAGACACCCCCGAGCAGTGGAACGAGCAAACGCCAATACCGTCGGTCCAGATGCCATTTCCCCCACGCTACCGCATGTACGAGCCATTTGATCGAGAACGTAATACCTCCCACCCCTCCAGCGAAGAAGATCGCCAGTATGCGAAAATCGAAGGTCAGAACTAGGGCTGAGCTTCCCATCGCGTTCGCAGCCGCAGGCATTGGCTGTTGGCTACTAAACCAAGACAAAGGCACCGGGACACGTTGGTCTCCGAAGGCCAAGAAAAGCCCACACAACACCAAAAAAAGCAGTAGCTCAACGACTAGAAACGAAGCCTCACAGTTTATTCCGCGTCGTGCTTGCCAAGGATATTTGCTGCCCCACTCCCAGCGTCCACGATCATCCGTGTATTGGCTCTTCGGAGCACCCGGCACAGCAAATTGATCCGGCGGCGAAGAGGGGGAAGCCGGCGTGGGCGCGCTGGCTGCGTCCTCCTGGGCGTGGGGAGTCTTGTTCACCTGTGACAAGCGATTCGAGACTGATCGCGAAAGTTGGTGAGGGTCTTACGAATGTTGTCGATATACGGATACGCCTTGTAATCCCAGGTATGTGGCTGCTCTATAAGTTCGGCTACTACGCGGCGAAAGAATTGTGATCCGACGCAATCAACGTCCACTGCCAAAACAGCACGATCAGTCGATGCTGCCACAAGGTAGGATGTCTCCGGTCGAACATTTCGATACATGTCCGCGATCGGCGACTCGCTCCACGATAAGTCCGTCGCACGGGTCGCAGCGGATACGAAATCATCGAATACGAAGGGCGCATCAACGATCAAATGGAGATGAGCGTGATCGGCGCCACAAGACACCGGTGAATTCCCGTCAACTGGACCGTGCTCAAACCAAAGCGCCTGGTTGCGATCAATGCCCAACTCAACAAGCACCTTGCTCATAAGCTGATGCGGCTCGATACCCGTCTCGGCGCGCCACTGAAGAAAATTTACGGAAGGGATGCGCGGTACGACGAGAAGCCAATTGGGAAGAATCGACCCCAACGTCGGCGCGACGACGCAGCCGTCGATGGCACAGAGAACCTCGTCATATAGAGGCCGTGCGCACGAGCTTCCAAATAGCAGGCTGGCAAAACGACCAAAGCGTGCTTCCCCCTCCAGCCTTCGATAGACAGGTTCTTCCACGATGCGTCTCCGATCTTTCCTTTTGTTGGAACAAATTATCACCAGTTGGCGGGGAAATCGAGAGACGCGAAGTCGTTGGGCAGTGGCTGTTTTTGTGTGGCTGACAGGCCGATGCAGCTCCCGATCGCGTGTCAACGAGACATGCTACAGGCTGTAGTACCTTAGGGATTCCTGCATTACGATATCCGCGCGATCCCATGGGGAGCCGAAGCCGCCGATGACCGATCTCGCCGTTCCGTCCTTGCGCTCGCGCCAGATCCAGGTGCCGGTCTTCCTGGTGAGCCTGGGGCATGGCGCCACCCATTGGATCGCCGCCACCTTCTATCTGCTGCTGCCGTTCATCACCCGGGATTTCGGGCTCAGCTACGCCGAGGCAGGCTTCATCGTCACCTGCTTCTACATCGGCTCGGTGGCCGCGAACTTTCCGAGCGGCGCCGTGGTCGACCTGACGGGACGGCGAATCCTGTTCCAGATCGTAGCGCTCATCGGCGGCAGCATCGGCCTGGTCGGCGTCGGGCTGGCACCGCAATACTGGCTGATCGCGGCCTCGGTCACCGTGATCGGCGCCACCAACATGCTCTGGCACCCGCCGGCGATTGCCTTCCTCTCCGGCCACCTGCCGAAGAACAAGGGCTATGCCTTGTCCGTGCACGCGCTCGGGGCCAATCTCGGCGATGCGATGGCGCCTTTGGTCGCCGGCTGGCTCTTGCTCAGCGTGAGCTGGCGGGCGACCGCAGGTTTGAACGCGATCTCAGGGATCGTCTGTGCCGTGCTCTTGCTGGCGGTGCTCGGCCGCAGCGATCTGGGACAGCGCCGACACGTCGCTGTGATGGATCCCAGCGCCTATCTTGCCGGCTTCGTCCGCGCCTTCAAGGCTCGGGCGGTGTGGACCCTCTGCCTCATGGCCGGGTTCCGCACCATGACCCAGGGCGGGCTGCTGGTGTTCCTGCCCCTTTATATCGCCAACGACCTCAAGCTCAATCCGTTCTGGATCGGCGTCACGCTGATGATGCTGCAGGTCGGCGGCATGATCGCCACTCCCTTGGCCGGCACCTTGTCCGATCGCATCGGCAGGCGACCGATCGTGCTCGCCGGCATGATGGGAACGACGGTGCTGGTGGTGGCGCTTGCCTTCATCGGCAGCGGCGTCTTCTTCACCATCTCCGTTTCCGTCCTCGGGTTCTGCATGTATGCGATGCGGCCAGTGATCCATAGCTGGCTCATGGACCGCTCGCCGCCGGAGCTGGCCGCGACCATGACCAGCGCCATGTTCGGCACACAGTCGGTCTTGTCGGCGTTGATGCCGGTGGTCGGCGGCATGATCGCCGATGCTTATGGGCTGGTCGTGGTGTTCTACTTCCTGGCGGCAACCGTACTCATCGCCAATGCGCTCGCCTTCTTCGTGCCGAAGAGCGAGACGGTCGACTAGTCTCGCCATAGCAAGCTCAGGATCATGATGGACCGCAACGCTGCGCTCGAGGTCTCGGAATGGCGATCGGCGCGGTTCGACGTCGAGGGCGAAAGCATCTTTGCCGTCGGCGACGTCCATGGATGCGCCCGAGAGCTGCAGATGCTGCTCGCGACCATCGCCGCCACGGCCACTCCGGGCGCCAGCCGGCGACGCCTCGTCTATCTCGGCGACATGATCGATCGCGGCCCGGAAAATCTCGAGGTGCTGCGCCTTTGGGCCGAGGGCGAGGCTTGCCGCGGGGTCGATCGCATCGACCGGATTATGGGAAATCACGAGCAGCTCCTGCTGCTCACGACCTCCGACGGTCCGCACGCGCGGAAGGCAGAGGCCATGTGGCTGAGCGAGCGGATGGGTGGTGAGCGGGTGCTGGAGGAGATGCGGGCGAGCTCCGGCGATGCGAATGCCCGCCCGAGCCTGGCGCTTCTTACCGACGTGCTCGGCCAGGACGTCGTCGGTCACCTCCATGGAATGCGCTCGCATAGTGCCGTCGGCAACGCGCTATTCGTCCATGGCGGCCTTGATCCGAAGGTCGAGCCCGAAGAGTTTCTATCGCGTCCCTGGACGTCGTTCACCGACGCAGCGTGGGCCTGGATCATGCAGGGTTTTCTCGACTGGCAAGGCGGCTTCGGCGGCCGGATCGTGGTTCACGGTCACACGCCGCCCGCCAAGCACCGTGCATTGACAGGCCAGGAGGATCCGCACCTGCTCATGTTCGATCGCCTCGGCCTTGATGGGGGCAGCGCGCTCACGAGCATCGTCGCCGGCGCGCAGATTGAGGACGGGCGCTATCGGGTCATGCGCGCCGGGACCCCAAGGCGGCCCGACTGAACCGAATGCCGCATCACTCCGGGTCGGCGCCAACGGCCGCCGTCAGTCGGTGGCCGCTACCGCTGCTCGGCCCCAATGGGAACATTTCCCATGACTCTCCGGCGGATACCAAGCAGCTCACGCTATTCGGACCGGTGACGATGATCGTCCACGAGCCCACTGGCGCCGCCATGACCTCGAGCACCATACCGTCGCCGCGGAGCCCACGACCGATAGGGATCTCGCCGTATACCGTCCTTAGATAGTCGGTCATTTGCGCATGGAAGCCACAAGGCGGTCCGGTTGCGGTGGGGTCTCCCTGCGCGGCCAGCGGCAAGAGTCCGATCGCCGCAATCGTCGCGATTGCCAGACCCGTTCGCAGAAGATTCATCATGCTCATCCTCCTTCCAGGCGGCCCATCGGGCATTCCGGTAGAGGATGGACAGAGGGCCCGAGAGCCGTCCGCTTCTAAGATATCTGCCTTCAGCCCGCCCGTTTCAACGGGGTCTTGACGAGGCGGGACCGGCTCACCCCTTGTCGATGTTCCACCAGACGAGCAGGTTCGCTTTCAAGACGCCGGTCACGTTGCGGCGCCAAAAGGTCGGCTGAAAGTATTGGCCGGTCAGCGCGAAGGGCTGAACTTCCCACAAGCGCTTGTGAAGAGCCTCAACAGCCTGCTTCTTGGTGGCCTCTTCGCTCGCCAGAAGGAAGTGGTTGCGCAGGCGATCGGCCTCCTCATCGCAGGGCCAGCCGAACCAATTGCCGCCGCCGCAGGCGGTGTTGACGGCGAAATTCGTGACCGGGTGATGCATGGAGGTGCCGCCGGCGGTGGTATGGAAGATATGCCAGCCGCCCTGGTAGGGATCATCCTTCTTCGAGCGCCGCGTCACCACGCCACCCCAATCGGACATCTGCAGATCGACGTTGACCCCGAGATCCTTGAGCTTGCCGGCAGTGACCTGCGCCATCGCACCCAGGGAGGCGATCTCGCTGGTGGCGATGATCACGATCTTCTCGCCCTTGTAGCCGGCTTCGGCCAGGAGCTGCTTTGCCTTCGCCATGTCCGGCTTGCCATAGCTCTCGGAGCCGAGCGTGGTGCCGAAGGGGGCGCCGCAGACGAAGTAGGAGCGGCACTCCTGCCACCATTTCTCGTCGCCGAAACCGGCTTGCAGGTAGTCGCGTTGGTTCACCATGAGGGCCAGCGCCTGGCGCGCCTTGACGTTATTGAACGGCGGATAGAGGTGATTGGGCCTGAGCACGCCATAGGCGGGAATGGGCCCCACGACCTCGACGACGATGTCCTTGTTGCGCTCGACCACCGGCACCATGTCGATCGCCGGCTGGTCGACCAGATCGACCTCGCCGGCGTTGAGCGCCGCGGCGGCGGTCGCTGCATCGGGGATGACCTTGTACTCGACCCGGTTCAGCCTCGCGATCTTGCCGCCGGATAGCCCGTCGGCCGGCTCGGCGCGCGGCACGTAATCGGGGTTCCGATCGTAGACGACCTTGGATCCCGGCACCCATTCGGCCTTGTTGAACTTGAACGGCCCCGAACCCACGGTCTCGGTGAAGGCGGTGAACGGGTCGACATTCGCCTCCTTCTCGCGGAACATGAAGGCAGGAATGCCGCCGCTGGCGGCGAGCGAGAACTCGACCCAGCCATAGGGCTCCTTGAGGATGAGCTGGAAGACGCGGTCGTCCTTGGCCTCGAGCGATACGGTGAATTCTTTTAGCTTCTGGCCGATGACGTCGCGCGCCATCCAGCGCTTGAGCGAGGCCACCACGTCGCGGGCGGTGACCGGCGTGCCGTCATGGAACTTGAGCCCGGGGCGCAGCGAGAAGCTGTAGGCGAGTTTGTCGGATGAGGCGGCGTAGGCCTCGACCATCTGCGGCCTGACGCCGAGCCCGCGATCCCAGGCGAACAGCATATCGTAGACCGATATTCCATGCATGATGGTGATGGTGGCCGAGGTCTGGTTCGGGTCCAGCACCTTGAGATCGGCATGGGGTACGACCCGCAGCACCTTTTGCGTGCCCTGGGCGTACGCGCTGCCACAGCCGAGAGCGAGCGCCAGCAATGTGGCCGCTACCGGTTTTGCAAGCGTCGAGGTGGAGCGCATCTGAGCCTCCGCTGTTCGGTCACGTCTTGGCCGACCGGGTCTCGGCAGATCAACGATCATTGAGGGTGGGCTCCGTGTCAACCGCGGGCCCAAAAGCCGAGCGGCGCGCCCCCGGATGAAGGCGCGCCGCCCTGCGTCAGAGCAAACAATATCCGAGCGTCAATTCTTCTCGACGTTCCACCAGACGACCATGCTGGCGCGCAGGAGGCCGGTCACGTTCTTGCGATGGATGGTCGGCTGGTTGTACTGGCCGACGGGGACGTAGGGAATAATGTTCTCCCACAGGCGCTTGTGCAGCGCGTCGGCGATCTGCTTCTGCTGCGCCGGCTCGGCGGCGCGCAGGAACTGCTGGCGCATCTTCTCGGCCTCCTGGTCGCACGGCCAGCCGAACCATGCCGCGTCGCAGGAAGTTAGGGTGCCGAGAGCGGAGAAGGGGAGCGACTGCGAAGCGCCGCCCGAAGTGGTGTGGAAGATGTTCCAGCCGCCTTGCTCCGGCGCGTCCTTCTTGCCGCGGCGGGCGACCACGTTGCCCCATTCCATCAGCTGCAGATCGACGTTCATGCCGACCTTCTTCAGGTTCTCCCCGGTGACGAGGGTCAGCGCCTTCAGGAAGCCGATGTCGCTGGCGCCGATGAGGGTGATCTTTTCACCCTTGTAGCCAGCTTCGGCCAGGAGCTGCTTCGCCTTGGCGATATTCTGCTGCTGGAACGCTTCGGAGCCGGCCTGGGTGCCGTAGGCCGTGCCGCAGATCCATAGAGAGAAGCAGGGCGTCGAGTCCTTCCAGAATTGCTCGCCGCCATAGGCCGCTTGCGCATATTCGCGCTGGTCCACCATGAGGGCGAGGGCCTGACGCGCCTTGATGTTGTTGAAAGGCGGCAGCAGATGGTTGGGACGCAGCATGCCGTAGACACCGGCATTGAAGATTGTCTCGACCACGATGTCTGGATTCTTTTCAATCGTCGGAACGTTGTCGAGGGAAGGCTGGTCGAGGAGATCGACTTCACCCCTTACCAGTGCCGCGAACTTGGTGGTGTCGTCGGGTATGACGGTGTATTCGACCCGGTCGACCTTGACGACCTTGCCGCCGGTAAAGCCGTCCGGTTTCTCGCTGCGCGGCACGTAGTCCGGGTTCTTCTCGTAGACCACCCTGGAGCCCGGCACATACTCGGACTTCACGAACTTGAACGGGCCGGAGCCGATGGTTTCGGTGATCGGCGTCGCCGGGTCGGTCATCGCCTCCTTTTCGCGATAGATGCCGCCGGCCTGATTGATGCCCGCGAGAGTCAAGGTCGCGCAGCAGAACGCCTCCTTCAGCGTCAGCAGTACGGTCTTCTCGTTCACCGCTTCGATGCTGGCCATGAAGCTCTCGAGCGTGCGGCCAAGGGCCTCGCGCTGCACGAAGCGCTTGATCGAGGCGACCACGTCCTTGGAGGTCACCGGCGTGCCGTCGTGGAACTTCAGCCCGGAGCGGAGCGTCATGGTGTATTTGAGCCCGTCGGGCGAGACGGTGTAGGCCTCCACCATCATCGGCTTCGCCTCGAACTTCGAATCCCAGGCGAACAGCGCGTCATAGACCGAGGCCATGTGCATGGCGGTGATGGTCGCCGTCGTCTGATAGCCGTCCAGCACGCGGAGATCCGCGTGCGGCACGACCTTGAGTACTTTCTGCTGGGCGGCCAGCGGAGCCGACAGCAGTAAGACGCCGAGAATGGGCGCGGCCGTCAACATGAGACGCCTTAGCAATGTCGTCATCGTCGAGCCTCCTTCTGGTTTTCTCGGCGTTGCTTGGCCAGGTCCACATCGACCAGGTTGCGCCGCCGCAGCTTTCTTATTGGAAACGCCATCGTAGCACGCAGGTGCCGGGGCGCAATGCGCCCGGGAAAGGTCGGGGAGGGGCGCGCCTCCTCCCAAATTCCACCCGCGGGAGACCTAAGCCACGCGGCCGTCGAGGGCGTTGCGGTAGAGCTGCTTCAGCTCGGCGGCGCCGACCTTGATGGGGTTGCCGCCGGCGCTGGGATCGGCCTCGGCCATCAGCGATAGCTCGTCCAGGCGCGTGGCCTCGACGCCAAGGCTGCCGATGTCGTGGGGAATGCCGAGCCGTTTCCTCAGATCCATGACCCAAGCGAGAAAGCCGTCATAGCTTGCGTCCTGGAGGCCGAGATAGCGCGCGGCTCGGGTGAGCTTGCCCTCGATCGCCGGCCGGTTGAAGGCCAGCACATAGGGCATGAACACGGCGTTGGTCAGCCCGTGATGGGCGTCGTAGACCGCACCCACCGGGTGGCTCAAGGCGTGGATGGCGCCCAAACCCTTCTGGAAGGCGATGGCGCCCATGCTGGATGCCGCCAGCATCTGTCCGCGCGCGACCAGGTCAGTGCCGTCGGCGAACGCCAACGGCAGATACTCCTTCACCAGCCGCATGCCTTCGACCGCGATCCCGTCGGCGAAGGGATGGTGGGAGGGAGCGCAATAGGCTTCGAGATTGTGGGCGAGCGCGTCCATGCCGGTCGCTGCCGTGATGCGCGCCGGCAAGCCCACCGTCAGCACCGGATCGGAGATGACGATGCGCGGCAGCATGCGCGGATGGAAGATGATCTTCTTGGTGTGGGTCGTCTCGTCGGTGATCACCGCGGCGCGCCCGACTTCGGAACCGGTGCCCGCCGTGGTCGGCACGGCGACCACCGGGGCGATGCCGTCGGGATCGGCGCGCGTCCACCAGTCGCCGATATCCTCGAAGTCCCAAATCGGCCGCTTCTGCCCGGTCATGAAGGCGATCGCCTTGCCGGCATCGAGGGCGCTGCCGCCGCCGAAGGCGATCACCCCGTCATGCTTGCCGGAGCGGTAGACGGCGAGCCCGTCCTCGACATTGCGGGCGACGGGGTTGCCGCGGATGTCGGCGAAGAGTCCGGTCGGCACGCCCGCTGCTTGGTTCTGGGCGAGGGCCTCGGTGATCATCGCGAGCTTCGCCAGCCCGGGGTCGGTCACCAAGAGCGGCCGCTTGATCCCGATTTCGCGGCATGCGGCCGCCAGCTCGCCGATACGGCCAACACCGAAACGGACCGAGGTCGGAAACGACCAGTTGCCGCGCATGGTCTCGGGGGTCAGTGGCATTGGCTGCTCCGCGTTCTGAACTTGGTCCTGCGACAAGCCCCCACCCCAACCCTCCCCCACATTCGCGGGGGAGGGAGCACGAGCCTCATGCTCCCTCCCTCGCCATTTGCGGCGGGGGAGGGTTGGGGTGGGGGCATGCGGTCGATCAACGTGCTCGGCGTTCGCCTTTTATAGCGTAGTCCGGAGATGGAAGGATTTCGGGCGCGTGAGATAGCTGAAGCCGAGACGCGAGAGGGTGCAGCCACGGCCGGAATCCTTGACGCCGGTCCATGCCAGCGCCGGATCGAGATAGTCGCAGCGGTTCATGAACCAGGTACCGGTCTCAATTTTGTCGCCGATGGCGATCGCCTTGTCCTCGTCCATGGTCCAGATCGCGGCGGTCAGACCGTATTGGCTGTCGTTCATTAGCCGGATGGCCGCGTCGTCGGAGTCGACCTGCATGATGGCGATGACCGGACCGAAGCTTTCTTCGGTCATGACCGCCATGCGGTGATCCACCTCGATGAGGACCTGGGGCGCCAGATAGGGGGTGCCGTCCTTGGCGGCGGGGAAATGCTTGGCGTCGATGAGCGCCTTCGCGCCGGCTCGGACCGCGTCATGGATCTGCCGGCGCACATGATCGGCAGCAGACGCCCGGACCATGGGCCCCAAGGTGGTGCTCTCCTCCAGAGGATCGCCAAGCTGGTAGCGCTTGGTCAGATCGACGAAGCCGTCGACGAAGCGCCGATAGAGATCGCGATGCACATAGATGCGCTCGATGGCGCAGCAGGATTGTCCGGCGTTGAAGAAGGCGCCGTCGACGAGATTCTCGACGGCGTGGTCGAGATTGGCGTCCGGGCGCACATAGGCCGGGTCCTTGCCGCCCAGCTCCAGGCCCAAGCCGATGAAGCGGCCGCCGGCGGCCCGGCTCACCGCCTGCCCGCCGGAAACCGAGCCGGTGAAGGCGACGAAGTCGATCTCCGGGCTGGCGATCAGACCTTCCGTCGCCCCATGGTCGAGGTGAAGATACTGAAAGACCCCCTCGGGCAGACCCGCTTCGCGGAACGCTCGGCCGAAGCGCTCGGCCGCGAGCGGGGTCTGGTGCGAGTGCTTGAGCAGCACGGCGTTGCCGGCAAGGATCGCCGGCACCACGGCATTCACCGCGGTCAGCAATGGATAGTTCCAGGGTGCTACGACGAAGACCACGCCAAGGGGATCATGGCGAATGAAGCGGGTGAAGCCCTGCTTCGGCTCGATCCGGGTATCGGCAAGCGCGTCCGCGGCGATACCGGCCATGTAGCGGGCCCGCTCCGCCAGGCCGCGGATCTCGCCTGGGCTGTGACGGATCGGGCGCCCCATTTGCCAGGAGATCTCCCGGGCGACCTCAGGCGCTTCGCGCTCGAAGGCTTTGACGAACGCCTCGATGAGCTCCCTCCGCTTCGCCAGCGGCACGGTGCGCCACGCCCCCTGGGCCAGGCGGGCGGTCGCCAGGGCCTTGGCGATGTCCGCCGGGCCGGCAAGCGTTCGCTCCACGTAGATGCGGCCGTCCGCCGGCGAAATCGTCTTCAGCGTCTCCGCCACCGATCCTCTCCCTTCTGTGGTTAAATGATCTCGAAGTAGCGCTGCAGCTGCCAGTCGGTGATCTGCTTGCGCGCTTCGCGCTCCTCCCATTCGCGGGTGGCGGCGTAGTGGTCGACGAAGGCATCGCCGAAAAGCGCCCTGGCAGGCTTGCTCGCCTTCAGGCGCTGGGCCGCTTCCCAGAGGGTCGCTGGCAGATCGAGCTTGCGCGGATGCGCCTTCGCATAGGAATTGCCCTCGATCGCCGGCCCCGGCTCGAGCTTGTTCTCGATGCCCCAGAGCCCGCTGCCGAGCGCCACGGCGAGCGCCAGGTATGGGTTTCCGTCGGCCGCGGCGATCCGATACTCGACGCGCTGGGACTTGGATGAGCCGGGAATGACGCGCAGCGCGCAGGTGCGGTTCTCCACCCCCCAGGTCGCATGGGTCGGCGCCCAGAACCCGGGGATGAGCCGCGTGTAGGAATTCACCGTCGGCGCCACCATGGCCAGGCACTCGCCCATCAGCGCCTGCTGGCCTGCCACGAAATGCCGCATGAGCTTGCTCATACTGTGATCGGCTTTCGGATCGTGGAAGGCGGAACGGCCTTTCCCGTCCTTGAGCGAGACGTGGAGATGGCCGCTCTGACCCGGCCAGTCCCTCGACCATTTCGCCATGAAGGTCGCCATCAGGCCCTTCTTCTGCGCGAACACTTTCGCGAAGGTCTTGAACAAGGCGGCCTTGTCGGCCGAAGCGAGGGTCCGATCGTAGGTGATCGCCGCCTCGAGCACGCCGGCGCCGGTCTCGGTGTGCAAGGCTTCGAGCGGCATGTCCATCTGCTCGCACAGGCGCAAGAGCTCGCCGTGGAAGTCCGACCAAACGGAGTTGCGCAACAGCGAGTAGCCGAAGAAGCCCGGCGTGATCGGCTTCAGCCCGCGATAGTTCTTCTCGCGGATGCTATGGGGCGTCTCCTCGAACAGGAAGAACTCGTATTCGACGGCGCTGAAGGGCTCGAACCCGAGCTTGCGCGCCCGCTCGACGGTGCGGGCAAGCACACCTCTGGGACAAAGGACGTCGGCGGGGGGCGCGAACTCGGCCAGGAAGAATAGGCCGTTTCCTTCAAGCGGCAGCTCGCGGCAGCTTTCCGGCACCACCCGAACCGGCGCGTCGGGATAAGCCGTATGCCAGCCGGTGTAGGTGACGTTATCATAGAGCTGGTCGTTGGAATCCCAACCCAGGACCACGTCGCAGAAGCCGAAGCCGCCGTCCAGCGCGGAGAAGAACTTGTCGCGGGACATGTATTTGCCGCGCATGATCCCGTCGATATCGCTCACCGCCACCTTGACGTGGCTCAAGCCGCGCTCGCTGACGATGCGGCGCGCATCGGCAGCAGTCTTGACGTCCCTAGGCTGCATCGTCTCCCGTGCCCCCGTTCCTATGGTCCCGCACGAGGGGCGGCTTAACACGGAAGCCGGCTCGGTTACGAGACCCGTAGCCGCCCGAGCCGGCTGCCGGCGCCGAACCGGCCCGGCAGAGCCTTCCTCCCGGCGGGCGCTCATGCGGCATTTTTTGCCGGGTTCGCAGCGAACGATTGTGGATTCCGCTGCTTCCGGACAACGGCATGGCGGTTGCACCAGATCAAGCGCGCCCGTCTCAGGTGCCGTCGGGAGGAGACTGTATGAGCGTCGCTTTCGCCCCGTTCGCCCGCAAGGCGGCAAACGCCGCGGCCGCCAATGATCCGGCGCCGGCCTGGGAACCTTATCCGGAACCGGTCCGTGCCTCCGTCAGCCAGCAGAGCCAGAAGAAGCCGGAAATGGCCGCCGCGGCCGCCCGTTCGGCCATGCGACTGCGCGCAGCGCAGGTGTTCGAGGCCGAGCCTGAGCGGACGCAGCGGGCGGTCGCCGTCGACCCGACCCGGCAAGCCGTCAGCGCTCCCCAATATCTCCGCGAGCTGGAGAGCTTCCAGCGTCTGCAGTTCCAGGGCGAGATCGGCAAGACGGTCATGACTGTGACGCCGGCCGAGGTCGAGGCCGCGATCCGGCTCGCCGCGCGGCTCAAGGGTCGCTATCTCGCTAAGGTTCTCGATTCCGGTGCTACGAACAAGCGGCCCTTCGGCGATCTCGAGACCAAGGAGTTGGCGCGCACCCGGGAGATGTCCGAGGAGATGCAGCGCGGCATCGAGGCGCTCCGCAAGGCGATCGAGTCGGGAGAGCTACAAATTCCAGGCGTCCGCCGCGCCTAGATTGGCGGCGAAGCGGGCATCGCCCCTGGGCCTCGCCGCTGCTAGCATGAAGCCATGCCGGCTGGCGCATTGCCGCAATCATCGCTTCGACGGCTGAGCCTTCTCGCTGCGGCGGCACTCGTCTTCGCGCCACTCAGTGCCGCTCCGGCTCAAGCGGAGAGCCTTAAGGAGGCCTGCCTCGCCGCCTCGCCAAGCGGCGGGATTGCCATTTGCGAGCGGGCGGTCGAAGCCGATCCGAACGACGCGGCAAGCCTCAGAGCGCTCGGCTTCGCCTTCTTGTCGCTGGGCGAAGCAGAACCGAGCTTCGCCGCCTACCGGCGTCTTCTCGAGCTCGCACCCGAGGACTGGTCGGCGCATTTCGATGCCGCGGCGGCCTACGCCACCTTCAGCCGGTATGACCGTGCCGTGGCTCCTGCGCTCGAAGCCGTGCGGCGCAATCCAGCCGCGCTTGCTCCCAATCGACTGGCGCTGCTCATCCTGCAGGCGTTGCGCCGAGACGCCGATGCGTTCCCGATGCTGCTCAAGGCCGCTGAGCTCGGTGACGATACGGCCATGGTAGATTTGGCGCGCGCCTTCGAGCGCGGGGAGGGGATTGGCGCCGATCCGAGGCTGGCGCTCGCCTGGCTCGAGCGCGCGGCCGCGGCCGACAATGCCTTGGCCATCGTCCGTCTCGCCGAGGTCTACGAAGAAGGCGAGCTGGGTGTCGCTCCCGATTCGGCGAAGGCCGAGGCGTTCGCCCGCCGCGCCTGGTTGCAACGGCACTTTTGGGACGACGAGGCTGCCGCGAGCAACCAATGATCGACGCAGCCGGGCCGCATCGCCGCCTCCAGGCTGGAGGCCCGGGCCGGAATCGAACCGACGTACGGGGATTTGCAGTCCCCTGCATGGCCACTCTGCCACCGGGCCTGGAAGCGCTGGGGCCGGGACAATAAGTGCGCGGCGACCGGCGGGTCAAGCAACTGGGACGGCGATCGCCCGGGGCTGGCCATGGTTCGATCCGCCCCGCCCGGCGACTGCCGGCGATGGTTGTCTCGCGGCCGGGCCGACGTATATCCTAGGCGATGCGGCGTTTGGCCACCGGGGTGGCCGCGGTCACGGTAATCGAGGTTGAACAGCAATGACGGACTATGCCGCCGCGCGGCGCAACATGGTCGAGGGGCAGCTTCGCACCAACAAGGTGACGGATCGCCGCCTCCTCGATGCGCTTTCCGAAATATCGCGCGAGCGCTTCGTCCCGCCCGCCCAGCGCGGTGTGGCCTATGTCGACGAGGACCTGCCGATCGGTCAGGGGCGGTTCCTGATGGAGCCGATGGTGCTGGCCCGCTTGGTTCAGCTCGCCGCCATCGACCCTGGCGACAGGGTGCTCGATATCGGCCCCGGTTCCGGCTATTCGAGCGCGGTGCTGGCGCGCCTCGCCGGGCGGGTCGTGGCGCTGGAAAGCGATCCAAGCTTGGCCGAGGCGGCGAAGCGGAATTTGGCGGAGCTCGGTATCGGCAACGTCCAGGTGGTGACCGGCAATCTTGCCGGCGGATATCCGAAGGAGGCTCCCTACCAAGCGATCCTGCTGAATGGCGCAGTTGAGCGAGTACCCCCCGCCATCGTCGAGCAGCTCGCCGAAGGTGGGCGGCTCGTGGGCGTGGTCGGGCCGTCGCAAGGCGCCGCAGGCATCGGCAGGGCGACGCTGATGCAGCGTGTCAGCGGCACGGCGTCGAGCCGCATTGCCTTCGATGCCGCCGTGGCGCCCTTGCCTGGATTCCAGGCTGAGCCGGGTTTCGTATTCTGAGGCGATCAGCGTGACCACGGCCCAAGCGCGTGAAGCAGCACCTCTGCAGATCGAGGCGTCCGAGCTTGCGGATTGGCGTGAGAGCAAGCGCGCGCATGCGGTCCTCGACGTGCGCGAGCCTTGGGAGACCGAGATTTGCCGGATCGCCGACAGCCTCGTGGTGCCAATGGGGCAGCTCGCTTCTCGCCTCGAGGAGGTTCCCAAGGATCGTCCGCTGGTGGTGGTTTGCCATCACGGCATGCGGAGCCTGCAAGCAACGGTCTGGTTGCGCAGCAAGGGCATCGGGCAGGCCTTCAATCTTGCCGGCGGCATCGATGCGTGGGCGCGACAGATCGACCACAGCATGGCCGTGTATTAGATGGCCCTTGCATGCGCCGACCGAACACCAACATTGCCAAACGATCGTCTAGCTTTGGAGGCCTTATCGTCATGACGCTTCTGCCCAGCGACGCCATTCTGGCGTGGCGCCGCCGCGGCCTTCGGGCCGGGCTTTTTCTATCCTTGGTGCTGCCCGGCCTTGGTGTCGTGCCGGCATCCGCGCAGACCCTCGAGGAAGCCTTGGTGCAGGCCTACAACAACAATCCGGTGCTGCAGGCGCGACGTGCCTCGCTTCGGTCCCTCGACGAAGGCGTGCCCCAGGCCCTGTCCAATTGGCGCCCGACCGTCACCTTTTCCGGCAATATCGGGCAGCGCAAGCTAGAGACCAACACCAACAACAAGAAGACGGCCGACGAGGGACGCACGCCGTCGACGGCGGATTTGCTGGTGACCCAGCCGCTCTATCGCGGCGGCCGCACGGTGGCGCAAATTCGCGTCGCCGAGGCGAGCGTGCAGGCCGAGCGCGCGCGCCTGTTCGCAACCGAGCAGAGTGTGTTTCTCGACACCGTGACAGCCTTCGCGACGGTGGTGCGCGACCAGGCCACGGTCGAGCTCAACACCGCAAACGAGCAGCGGCTGCGGCGCCAGCTCGAGGCCACCCAGGACCGGTTCCGGGTGGGCGAGGTCACCCGTACCGACGTGGCGCAGGCCGAGGCGGCGCTTGCCGGAGCCACCGCCGCGCGCATCTCCTCGGAAGGCACGCTCGAGACGTCACGCGCGCAGTTCCAGCGCGTCGTCGGCATTCCCGCCAGCAAGCTCACCGAGACGACGCTGCCGGAGAAATTGCCGACCAAGGACGATGCCCTCAACCAGGCCGCCAACGACAATCCGAACGTGGTCGCCGCGCAATTCGAGGAGCAGGCGCAATCGTTCCGGGTGCGTCTGGCCCAGGGGAGTCTCCTGCCGCAGCTGAGCCTGCAAGGCGAAACCCGGCGCGACAGCAACACCGGCAGCTCGAACCACAGCGCCACCAATTCCGCGAACGCGACGGCACTCGTAACCGTGCCGCTCTACGAAGCCGGCAATATCACCAGCCAGGTGCGCCAGGCGCGCGAAACCCAGACCCAGCGCCGCTCCGACATCGAAGACCAGCGGCGCCAGTCGATCAATACCGCCACCGCCGCCTTCGAGACCGTGCTGTCGAACAAGGCGCAGCTGGTCTCGCTGCACTCACAGATCCACGCGGCGGAGATCGCGCTTGAAGGCGTGCAGCAGGAGGCATTGGTCGGCTCGCGCACGGTGCTCGACGTGCTCGATGCCGAGCAGGCGCTGCTGACAGCCCAGGTCAACTTGGTCAATACGCAGCGCGATCTGACCGTGAATACTTATACGCTCATCTCGGCCACGGGCCGCTTGACGGCCCGTGACTTGAATCTTCCAGTGGAATTCTATGACTTCGATGCCCATTACAGGGTGGTTCGCAATATCTGGTGGGGCATCCTCGACGCTTTGCCCTGATAGGGCCCTGGACTTGCACGGCTATTTCTAGCGCTGGCGGATCGTCTCTGGGTGTTTTATGTTGTCACGCTGCTGTTTTGGATCTGTAGGCAATGAGTGACCCGAAGTCCCAAGAACCGTCAATGGAGGAAATTCTTGCGTCGATAAGACGCATTATTTCCGAAGACGGCGCCGGGGAGGGGGAGGCGGCGGCCGCCGCTCCTGCCGCAGCAGCGCCCGCAGAAGCACCGAAACCAGCGCCAAAGCCGGCTGCGGCCGCTCCTAAGCCGGAGCCGAAGCCCGAACCCAAGGCCGAGGCACCGCCACCGCCGCCCGAGCCGGCCCCTCAGGAAGACGTCCTCGAGCTCACCGATGTGGTGGAAGAGGACGGCTCCATCGTCAATCTCTCGAAACCCGTGCCCGAGGCGCCGCCGGAGCCGGAAGGGGCACCTGAGCCGCTCTTCGCCGAGCAGCGCACCCGCGGACGGGCGCCGCCGCCGGCCCCGGAGCGCACCCTCGAGGGATTGGTTTCGCCACCGGTCCGCGCGGAGGCGATCGGGCATTTCACCGACCTCGCCGATGCGCTGCACCGGCCGGAGACGCCGATCGGCGCCGGCTACAAGACGCTGGAAGAGATGACCAAGGAAGTGATGCGGCCGATGCTGAAGGAATGGCTCGACTCGCATTTGCCCGACCTGGTCGAGCGTCTGGTGCAGGAAGAAATCGAGCGGATGGTACATAAGGCGACGCGCCGCCAATAGATTTGCCGGGCTTGCCTCCGCTAGGCCGGCGGGCCCAGACGTGAGGACTGCTTCCACAATGCTCGACAAGACCTATCGACCGAACGAGGTCGAGACCCGCCAATATGCCCGTTGGGAAGACTCCGGCCGCTTCGCCAGCCGGGCCGACTCCAACGCCAAGCCCTACACGATCATGATGCCGCCGCCGAACGTGACCGGCAGCCTGCATATGGGCCACGCGCTGACCTTCACCGTGCAGGACGTGCTGATCCGCTATCAGCGCATGCGCGGCCGCGACGTGCTGTGGCAGCCCGGCAGCGACCATGCCGGCATCGCCACCCAGATGGTGGTGGAGCGCCAGCTGCAGAGCGAAGGCAAGAGCCGACAGGAGCTCGGGCGCGAGGCATTCATCGAGCGGGTGTGGAAGTGGAAGGGCGAGTCCGGCGGGGCCATCACCAACCAGCTCCGCCGCTTGGGCGCCTCGCCCGACTGGGCGCGCGAGCGCTTCACCATGGATGACGGGCTCTCGGCCGCCGTCCGCAGGGTCTTCGTCGACCTCTACCGGCAAGGCCTGATCTACAAGGACAAGCGGCTGGTCAACTGGGACCCCAAGCTGCTGACCGCGATCTCCGACCTCGAGGTCGAGCCGCGGGAGGTTAAGGGCTTTCTCTGGTACCTTAAATATCCGATAGAAGGCGCTGAAAACCAACATATTATCGTTGCCACCAGCCGCCCGGAAACGATGCTGGGCGACACCGGCGTGGCGGTCCATCCCGACGACGAGCGCTACCGTGCCCTGGTGGGCAAGCATGCGGTGCTGCCGCTCGTCGGCCGCCGCATCCCCATCGTCGCCGACGACTATTCGGACCCGACCAAAGGCTCCGGCGCGGTCAAGATCACTCCGGCCCACGACTTCAACGATTTCGAGGTCGGACGCCGGCACAAGCTGGAGATGCTCAACATCTTCGACGCGGCGGCGAAGCTCAACGACGCCGTGCCCGCCGCCTATCGCGGTCTCGATCGCTTCGAGGCGCGCAAGCGCATCGTCGCCGACCTCGAGGCCAAGGGGCTGGTGGAGAAGATCGAGCCCTTGGTGCACACCGTGCCCCATGGCGACCGCTCCGGCGTGCCCTTGGAGCCCTGGCTCTCCGATCAGTGGTATTGCGATGCGAAGACGCTGGCGAAGCCGGCGATCGAGGCGGTCGAGCAGGGCCGCACCCGGATCGTGCCAAAGCAGTTCGAGGCGGTGTACTGCGAGTGGATGCGCAACATCCAGCCTTGGAACATCTCGCGCCAGCTCTGGTGGGGGCACCAGATCCCGGCCTGGTACGGGCCCGACCGGCACATCTTCGTCGCCCACGACGCGGCCGAAGCCGCCGCGGAGGCGGCGAAGCACTACGGCCGGAAGGTGGATCTGGTCCGCGATCCCGATGTCCTCGACACCTGGTTCTCCTCCGGGCTCTGGCCGTTCTCGACCCTCGGCTGGCCCGAGGCGACCCAGCACCTCAAGCGCTACTACCCCGGCGACGTGCTGGTCACCGGCTTCGACATCATCTTCTTCTGGGTCGCCCGCATGATCATGCTGGGGATCCACTTCATGGGCGATGTGCCGTTCCACACGGTCTACATCCATGGCCTGGTGCGCGACGCCAAGGGCCAGAAGATGTCGAAGACCAAGGGCAACACCATCGATCCCCTGGAGCTCATCGACAAATACGGTGCCGACGCGCTCCGCTTCACCATCGCCGCTTCGACCGCGCAGGGCCGCGACATCAAGCTCGCGCCATCGCGGGTCGAGGGCTATCGCAACTTTGCGACCAAGCTCTGGAATGCCGCGCGGTTCTGCGACATGAACGGATGCAAGCCGGTCCCCGGCTTCGATCCGGCCTTCTGCAAGCTGCCGGTCAACCGCTGGATCGTGGGCGAGCTGGCGAGTGCGGCCAGGCGCACCTCGGAGTCCCTCGAGGAGTACCGTTTCAACGACGCGGCCCTCGGTCTCTACCAGGCGGTCTGGGGCACCTTTTGCGATTGGTATCTGGAGTTCACCAAGCCGATCCTGGCCGGCTCCGATGCCGCCGCTGCGGCCGAGACCCGGGCCGCAACCGCCTGGGCGCTCGACTGGCTCTTGCACCTCTTGCACCCGTTCATGCCGTTCATCACCGAGGAGATCTACGAGCAGTGCGGCGGCGGTCTCCTGATCCAAGCGGCATGGCCCGAGCCATCACCAAACCTCGTCGATGCCAAAGCGGCGGGCGAGCTGGGTTGGCTGGTCCGGCTCATCTCCGACATTCGCTCGCTGCGCAACGAGATGAACGTGCCCGCCGGCGCCGTCATCCGCTTGCAGGTGAAGGGGGCCTCGAGCGAGACGCTCATGCGGCTCGCGACCTATGGCGATCTCGTCCGGCGCTTGGCGCGGGTCGAGGAGCCGCAGGCGGTCGAAGGCGCGTTCGAGAAGGGCTCGGTCCAGCTCATTCTCGAGGAGGCGAGCTTCGCCTTGCCGCTGGCCGGCGTCATCGACCTCGCCGCCGAGCGGGTTCGTTTGGCGAAGGAGGTGGACAAGCTCACGGGCGAGATCGACAAGAGCGAGAAGAAGCTCGGCAATGAGAGCTTCGTCGCCAAGGCGCCGCCCGAGGTGGTGGAGGAGCAGCGCGAACGGCTGATGGAAGCAAACCAGGTCAGGGCCAAGCTGCAGCAGGCCCTCCGGCATATCGAGAGGGCATAGACCAGCGGGGAGAAGCGGTCGGCGCCGATCGCAGCCATCCAAACTTCGGGGGAGGGGACGGATCATGGCTTACGCCAAATCGCGGATCTGGACGGAGCTCGACTTCGAGAAGGACGGCAAGCAGGTGGGCTATTTGCACCTGCCGCATTCGGTCACCCGCTCGGCCTACGGCACCATCGCCATTCCCTGCGCCGTCATCCGCAATGGTGCCGGGCCGTCGACGCTGCTGATGGCGGGCAACCACGGCGACGAATATGAAGGGCAGGTGGCGCTCGGCAGGATCATCCGCGAGCTGCACGCCGAGGACATCAAGGGCCGCATCATCGTCGTGCCGGCGATCAATCTCCCGGCCGCCATGGCGGGCACGCGCGTCTCGCCCGTCGACGATCGCAACCTAAACCGCTCGTTTCCGGGAAATCCCAACGGCACGCCGACCGAGCAGATCGCCTACTACATCGAGGCGGTGCTCGCGGCGATGTGCGAGTCCTGGCTCGACTTGCATTCCGGCGGCGGCTCGCTTGCCTATGTGCCCTTCGCTTCGACCCATCTCACCCAGGACGCGAAGCTGAACAAGCGGGCGCTGGCGGCGCTCAAGGCTTTCGGCTCGCCCATCAGCGTGATCCAAGCCTTCTCCGACGAGCCCAACATGGCCAATAGCGCCGCCACCAGAAACAAGGCGATCTACTTCGGCACCGAGGCCGGCGGCACCGGCAACGTCAACCCCGATGGGGTCAAGCTCGCTTATGAGGGGACGCTGCGCGCGCTGGCGCATTTCGGCCATCTCTCGCGACGCAACAAACGCTTGCCTATTCCGCCGGCGCCAAAAAAGCTGCGCTGGGTCGAGATCGCGTCGCGCGACTACTACGTCTATGCGCCGCAAGCCGGGCTGTTCGAGCCGAAGGTGAAGCTGGGCCGCATGGTGAAGAAGGACCAGCTCTACGGCCAGGTGCATTTCGTCGACGACCCGCTGCGCCCACCCGCCGAGGTGCGCTTCAAGATCTCGGGGCTCCTCGTCTGCACGCGCCATCCCGGACGTTGCGAGCGCGGCGATTGTCTGGCCCACCTTGCCACCGATATAAGGCGCTGATCCGCCCGGCCGGCGTCCGCCGGCTCTCTTGTGCCGACCCTCCTTCCGGCGCTAACGTTGCGGAAACGAAAAAATGTTTCCGACAGGTAACGGCTCACCGAAGAGGAGATCGGTCATGACCTTCATGCGGTTAAGCGGTCGCGCAATGCTCCTGGCCTCGGCTGCAGCCTCCGCACTCGTCGCCGGGGACGCGGTCGCGCAGCAATTCACTTGCCCGAAGAAGGGCGGAGAGCTGGTCTTCGCTCAGGAAGCCAAGGTCAACAGCCTCGACCAGCACACCTCGGCCTCGGTGTCGACGCGCAACATCACGCTGAACATGTACGAGTCGCTGATCACCCGCGACGAGAATTTCAATCCGATACCCGAGTTGGCCGCCTCGATCGATGCGAGCCAGGACGGCAAGACCTACGTCTTCAAACTGCGCCAGGGCATCAAGTTCCACAACGGCAAGCCGATGACCTCGGCCGATGTCGTCGCCACCTTCGGCCGCTACAAGCAGTTCGGAATCGAGCGGGGCATCTTGGACGTCGTCGAGCGATGGGAAGCTCCGGACGCCTCGACCTTCATCCTCCACATGAAGGCCCCGCAGCCGACCTTCCTCGAGAATCTGAGTTCGTTCCTGGTGCCGATCGTGATCGTGCCGGCGGAGAATGCCAAGGCGCCAGCGATGCAGCTCGAGCCCGTCGGCACCGGTCCGTGGCAATTCGTCGAGTTCGTCGCCGACAGTCACGTCGCGGTGAAGCGTTTCGACGGTTATACCCCGGACGCCCGCTCCAAGGACCTCGACGGCTTCGGCGGCTACAAGGTCGCCTGCCTCGACAGCGTCAAGTTCCGCATCGTGAGCGAACCCGGCGCGCGGGTTGCCGGGCTGGAGACGGGCGAGCTGCATGGGGTCGAGGACGTTCCGACGAAGGCGGTGGATCGGCTGAAGCAGAACAAGGATATCGTGCTGAAGCAGCTGAAGAACTATTGGATCCAGCTGGCCGAGGTGAACACTGCGGCCGCACCCACCGACAATCTCAAGTTCCGCCAGGCAGCGCAGGCCGCTCTCGATATGGACGAGATCATGCAAGCCGCGACCGATGACTCCTATCAGCTCAACATCGGCCTGCAGTATCCCGGGCAGGCGGCCTACACCGAGGCGGGCAAGGAGACCTACAACCAGAAGAACGCGGCGAAGGCCAAGAAGCTGCTCGCCGAGTCCGGCTACAAGGGCGAGGAGATGATCCTGCTCACCAACAAAGACTACACCAGCATGTACAATGCGGCTCTGGTCATGGCGGAGCAGCTCAAGGCGGTCGGCATCAACGCGAAGCTCCTGGTCGTCGATTGGCCGGCGGCGACGGCGATGTTCGAGAAATCAAATACCGGTTGGAACTTCTATTTCGACGCCTTCGCCAACAATCCCTTGATCGGGCCGATTTCCAGCGTCCGCAAGTTCGCAACGCCGCAGAACATGTACAAGCCGAAGACGCCCGACGACATCGACAAGGTGTTCAACGCCGCCTTCGATGAGATGATCAACGGCACCACGCCGGAGATCCGCAAGGCCGCCTTCGCCAAGGCCCAGGCGCGGCTCCTGGAACAGGTCTATGTGGTGCCTTTTGGCTCCATGACGAAGGCGCAAGCGTTCCGGGCGAACGTGCAGAACTTCCGGTCCTATCGCATCCCGCGCATGTCCAACGTCTACTTCTCCGGCTGACCCGATCGACGACGCGGCGGATCACCGCGGACCCGCATGATCGTCGATTGTCACGCGCACGTGTTCCAGGATTGGGGTGGTCCGGCGGGCCACCCCTCCGCTTCCATACACCTGAAATACCTGCAGAGGGGTTTCGCGCATCCGGTCGCAACCAAGGCTTTCCGCGCCCGCGACGGCAAGCAAATGCGGCTAAGGGTGCTGGCCCGTCCGGACGACAACACCTGGGCGGGGCTGACCGACGTCAACTTCCGCGTCGGCCGGCATGGCCAGCTCGTCTATACCTGGGAAGGCGACGACTATTATTTCCAGTACATGCCGGTCGGCATGCAGAAGATCGCCTGCCCGCCGGATTTTCTCATCGCCCAGATGATCTACGCCGAGGTGGATCACTGCATCCTGCAGGCCGGGGGCGGCTACGGCGCCATGAACGACTACAACGCCTTCGCGCAATCCCAACACCCCCAGCGGTTTTCCGGTCTGCTGCACATCGATGAAGGGATCGCCGATCGGCCGGAGCAATTGGCCGAAGTCGACCGCGCCGTGGGCAGGCTCGGCCTCAAGGGTCTCTATTACTCCCATAACATGTCGCGGCACGGCTTCGACCGTAACCTCGACCACAAGGACTTCGCACCGTTCTGGGAGAAGATCGCCGGGTACAAGCTGCCGGTGTTCCTCGAGATGTCCTCGACCCCGAACTATGATCGCGCCAGCTATCTCGGCAATTTGCAGGCGCTCGATGCGCTGCTGCAGCGCCATCCAAGCTCGCGCTTCCTGTTCGTGATGGGGCCCTCGGTTGGCCATTTCGCGCCGAAAGGCTCCTGGGAGTTTCCGGAGGAGGCGCTCAAGGTCTACAAGCGCGACAACCTCCAACTGGAAGTGATGTTCCCGATCACCTGGGGCGGCACCTGGGATTACCCGTATCCAGAAGCCCAGAAGCTCATCCGAGAGATGCGCGACCTCTTCGGCGCATCCAAGCTTCTCTGGGGCTCCGATATGCCGAATGTCGAACGCTTCTGTACCTACCGACAATGCGTGGACTACGTGCGCAAGCACTGCACGTTCCTGAGCGCGGCGGAGAAGGAGCTGATCCTCGGAGGCAATGCGGCCGAATTGATCGGATTGAAACACTGACGCGGCGGACTTGCGCCCGGCGGCGGTCTTGTGCCGAACCAGCCACCGGCGCTAACGTTGCGGGAAGGAAAAAAATGTTTCCGACAGTTGGCGGCGTACCGAGGAGATCTGCCATGAGGCTGTGCCAAGAAAGGCAGCGGCTGATTCCATGATCATCGACTGTCATGCTCATGTGTTCCAGGATTGGCAGGGAACCGCCGGTCATCCGTCGGTGGCGATCCACCTCAAATACCTGCAGAAGACCGTCACCCGCCCTTCGGCCAAGGCCTTTCGCGCCCGCGACGGCAAACAGGTCAAGACCGACATGCTGTTCCGTCCCGGTGACGACACCTGGGCGGGCCTGACCGATGTCGGCTTCCGCGTCGGTCATCACGGCCAGCTCGCCTTCACCTGGGAGGGAGAGGACTACTACGTCCAGTACATGCCCGTCGGCATGCAGAACATGGTGTGCGCGCCCGACTTCATGATCGCGCAGATGATCAATGCCGAGGTGGATCACTGCATCCTGCAGGCCGGCGGCGGCTACGGCGCCATGAACGACTACAACGCGCTGGCGCAAGCCCAGCATCCGGAGCGGTTCTCCGGCCTGCTGCATATCGATGAGGGGATCGCGGATCGGCCGGAGCAATTGGCCGAGGTCGACCGCGCCGTCAACAATCTCGGCCTCAAGGGCCTCTACTACGCCCATGACATGTCGCGGCACGGCTATGCCCGCAACCTCGACCACAAGGATTTCGCGCCGTTCTGGGAGAAGATCGCCGGCTACAAGCTGCCGGTGTTCCTCGAGCTCTACGCCACGCCGAACTATGACCGGGCCAGCTATCTTGCCAATCTGAAGGCCCTCGATGCGCTCCTGCTGCGCCACCGGGGGACGCGATTCCTCTTCGTGATGGGCCCCTCGGTCGGCTACCTCGCGCCCAAGGGCTCTTGGGACTTCCCCACCGATGCGCTTGCCGTCTACAAGCGCGACAATCTGCAGATCGAAATCATGTTCCCGATCGTCTGGGGCGGGATATGGGACTACCCATACCCCGAGGCGCAGGCGCTCATTCGCCAGATGCGCGATCTCTTTGGCGCATCGAAGCTGCTGTGGGGCTCGGACATGCCGAATGTCGAGCGCTTCTGCACCTATCGCCAATGTGTCGACTATGTGCGCAGGCACTGTACCTTTCTGAGCGCCGCGGAGAAGGACCGGATCCTGGGCGACAACGCGGCGGAGCTGATCGGCTTGAAGCACTAGCCAGGCATTCGAAAGACTTCTTGGATCTGACGTGAGCCCGCTCTTTGGACGCCTGCCGCCGGTCGTGCGCGGCGCCTTCTGGATGATCGTGGCCGGCGTCTGCTATTCGCTGATGTCGGCCTTGATCCGCCAGGGATCGGCCGCGCTGCCGGCCTTCGAGATGATGCTGGCACGCAATATGATCGCCTTTGCGGTTCTGTCGCCCATGCTGTTTCGCCACGGGCTGGCGGTGACCAAGGCGACACGGCCATGGCTGGCCGGCAGCCTGGGCGTGCTCCAGGTGGTCTCCAACATCGCCTGGTTCATTGCCATGGCGAGCGTGCCCTTGGGGGACGCAACCGCGCTGGGATTCATCACGCCCTTGATCGTTCCGGGGTTGGCGGTCTTGTTCCTGGGCGAAGCCGTCCCGCTCAGGCGTTGGCTGGCAACATTGGTCGGCTTCGGCGGTGCCATCATCATCATCCGGCCGGGGTTTCAGACGATCACGCCGGGCATCCTTCTCGTGCTCGGCAGCTCGTTTTCCTATGCCGCCTTCGTGCTGGTCAGCCGCAGCCTGTCCGCCGATCACCATCCAAGCACGATCGTGTTCTACACCTTGGCGGTGTCGCAGCCGCTGGCCCTCCTGCTTGCCCTTCCCGTGTGGCAGGCACCGAGCTGGGAAGGCTGGCTCATGCTCTTCGCCATCGGGTTTTGCGCCAGCGGCGGCCAGATCTCAGCCACCTACGCCTATGCCGCGGCCGAAGCCTCGCTGGTGATGCCCTTCGATTTCTTGAAGCTGCCGATCGCAGCCGCAATCGCCTTCGCGATGTTCCAGGAGCTTCCCGATGTCTGGACCTGGATCGGGGGCGTCATCGTGTTCGCCGCCGGCATCTACGTCGCCCGGCGGGAGTCCGTTTGAGGCGGCGGTCAGGCGAAGAAGAGCGCATTTTAATCAACAGTTGCGCAAAATCGATCCGCACGTGATGATCGGCAACACATATCGACATTGCGCAATCGATCGTTGCGCGTTGCCTTCGGCACAGCGTCGAACAGGGGGGAATCATGGCATCTGTTCAATGGAGGATGCGCGCGCGGGAATTCGCCAACTGCAATTGCGCCTATGGATGCCCTTGCCAGTTCAATGCCCTTCCCACATATGGCAACTGTCAGGCGGCCGTCGGATTTCAGATCGACGAGGGCCACTTCGGCGAGGTTCGTCTCGACGGATTGCGAGCCGCGGGTCTCTATGCCTGGCCCGGTCCGGTGCACAAGGGCGGCGGCACTATGCAGCTCATCGTCGAGGAGCGGGCGGATGCAAAGCAACGCGACGCGCTCCTCAAGATCATGAGCGGCCAAGAGACGGACGATATGGCCACGATGTGGTGGGTCTATGCCGCCATGTGCCCTACCAAGCTGGAGCCGCTGTTCAAGCCCATTAAGTTCGAGGTGGACATCGACGCCAGGCGGGCGAAGCTCGAGGTGCCGGGGATCCTCGAATCCTCGGGCGAGCCCATACGCAATCCGGTCACGGGCGCGGAAACTCGGGCGCGCATCGATCTTCCCCGGGGTTTTGAGTACCGCATCGCCGAAGTCGGGAGCGGCACCACGAAGGCGACCGGCGCCATCAAGCTCGAGCTCACCGCGTCCTACGGCCAATTCGCCCACATTCACCTCAGCAATAAGGGCGTCGTGGCCTAACTCGGTGGATGTGCATCGGGCTAGCAGCACCGTGACCGGAACAATCCCGGAAAGACTGCGGCTTGGCGATCGCATGCTCGTCGCCGCCGGGCTTGCGGTCATCGCCGGGCTTGCCTGGGCCTATACGGTACGCATGGCGAGCGAGGCCGCCGATATGGCCTCGATGGCCGACATGGCGATGCCGGCGGCCATGGCATGGGGCGCAGTCGATCTACTCGCAGTCCTGGTCATGTGGGTGGTGATGATGACCGCCATGATGGTGCCATCCGCCGTCCCCATGGTGCTGGTCTATGCCGCCCTTCAGCGCCAGCGCGCTAGCGGAGTGGACCACCTGTCGACGGCGCTGTTCGTCGCCGGCTACTTGGCTCTCTGGGCCGCGTTCAGCGTGTTGGCCACGCTCGGGCAGGGCGCCCTCAATTCCTGGACGGGCGCACCAGGCGGCATGATCGAGGTCGAACGGCCGCTGGGCGCGGCGATCCTCGTTTTGGCCGGGCTCTACCAATTCACACGCCTGAAGCGTGTCTGCCTCGCGCATTGCCGAGGCCCCCTCGAATTCATCTTCAAGCAATGGCGGCCAGGACGCGCCGGCGCCTTCGCCATGGGCGCGCGGCACGGTGCCTATTGCGTCGGCTGCTGCTGGCCGCTGATGCTGCTGCTGTTTCTCGCCGGCGTGATGAACCTGCTTTGGATCGCAGCCCTGTCGACTTTCGTGCTCGGTGAGAAACTACTGCCTGGCGGCGAGTGGTATGGCCGGATCGGCGGCACCGTTGCGGTTGTCTCGGGTATTTTGCTGCTGGTCCCAATGTTTCGCTGACCTTGCGCCAGGCGGCCAATAACCGGCTAGGCAAGCGCGACACCTGCCTTGTATGGTCCCCGCCCGTAACCGTCAGGATCTCGGGGTAGGAAAATGG
Source organism: Pseudomonadota bacterium (assembly GCA_016195085.1). Classification (NCBI taxonomy): domain Bacteria; kingdom Pseudomonadati; phylum Pseudomonadota; species Pseudomonadota bacterium. The sequence goes on from JACQAG010000006.1 coordinate 32,385, forward strand.
CCGCTACACGCCGCAATGTCAGCAAGAAAACCTCAGCGAAAACCGTCCGTCGCGGCTTCGACAAGGCCAATTTGCCCTCGCGCCACGTCTCGGTCGGGCCCAGCAGCGCGCCGCACCGCGCTTTCTACTATGCGATGGGGATGACCGACAAAGAGGTCTCGCAGCCCTTCATCGGCGTCGCCACCACCTGGAACGAGGCGGCCCCCTGCAACATTGCCCTTGCCCGCGAGGCGCAGGCGGTCAAGAAGGGCGTCAAGGCGGCCGGCGGCACGCCCCGGGAATTCACCACCATCACGGTCACCGACGGCATCGCCATGGGCCATGCCGGCATGAAGTCGTCCCTGGTCTCGCGCGAGGTCATTGCCGACTCGGTCGAGCTCACCATGCGCGGCCATTGCTACGACGCCATGGTCGGCGTCGCCGGCTGCGACAAGACCCTGCCGGGCCTGATGATGGTAATGGTCAGGCTCAACGTGCCCTCGGTCTTTCTCTATGGCGGCTCGATCCTCCCCGGCCGCTTCAAGGGCAAGGACGTCACCATCGGCGACGTGTTCGAGGCCGTCGGCGCCCATTCGGCCGGCAAGATGAGCGCCGAGGATCTCGACATCATCGAACACGCGGCCTGCCCCTCGGCCGGCGCCTGCGGCGGGCAGTTCACCGCCAACACCATGGCCTGCGTATCGGAAGCGATCGGCCTTGCCTTGCCGGGCTCGGCCGGGCCGCCGGCGGTCTACGACAGCCGCGATGCCTATGCTGAAGCCTGCGGGCATGCGGTGATGAATCTCCTGAAGCGGGGCATCCGCCCGCGCGATATCGTCACCCGCAAGGCCCTGGAGAATGCTGCGGCCGTCGTTGCCGCCACCGGCGGCTCGACCAATGCCGGATTGCATCTGCCGGCCATCGCCAACGAGGCCGGCATCGATTTCGACCTGCATGCCGTCGCCAAGGTCTCCAAGCGCACGCCTTGGATCGCCGATCTGAAGCCGGGCGGACGCTACGTCGCCAAGGATCTATTCGATGTCGGCGGGGTTCCGGTGGTGATGAAGGCGCTGCTGGAGGGAGGCTATCTGCATGGCGATTGCCTGACGGTCACCGGCAAGACCATCGCCCAGAACCTGGCCAAGATCGTGCTGCCGAAGAACCAGGACGTCGTGCGGCCGACCGCGCGACCGCTGGCGCCGAGCGGAGGGTTGGTCTCGCTGGTCGGCAACCTTGCCCCGCAAGGGGCGATCGTGAAGGTCGCCGGCATGAAGCGCCAGAGCTTCCGCGGCCCCGCACGCGTGTTCGATTGCGAGGAGGACGCCTATGCCGCCGTGCAGAAGCGGCAATACAAGGTGGGCGACGTCCTCGTCATCCGCTATGAGGGGCCGCGCGGCGGGCCGGGGATGCGCGAGATGCTGGCCACCACCGGCGCGCTCTACGGCCAGGGCATGGGCGAAAAGGTGGCGCTCATCACCGATGGGCGCTTCTCTGGGGCGACGCACGGCTTCTGCATCGGCCATGTCGGACCCGAGGCGGCGGTCGGCGGGCCGATCGCGCTCCTCCGCAATGGCGACATTGTCGCCATCGATGCGGTCAAGGGCACGGTCGCCGTCGAGGTGAGCCGCACCGAGCTCGCGCGCCGACGCAAGGCGTGGAAGCCGCGGGTGACGCAATACACCTCGGGTGCCATCTGGCGCTATGCGCAGACCGTGGGCGATGCCGAGAAGGGCGCGGTCGTGCATCCCGGCGCCCGGGAAGAGAGCTTCGTCTACGCCGACATCTGAGCGGGAGAGCGAACGGATCAAAGACATCTGTTCGCACGGCCGTGATCAAAGTGCCATCGCAGGAGATTGCGAGCCGATAATGATGGCGGAGGCGGCACAACGAACCGGGCCGGCGTCGTCTTCAGAGAACCCGAGAAGGGCATCGGACGCGTCATTAGTCGAACTGGCGATACGCGCCTGCGCCTTGGGCGATTTGCGGCTGGCAGAGGACTATGCAACGCAAGCGCTGCTGCGGAATGCCGACGAACCCGATGCGCTCAACATTCTCGGCATCCTCGCCGCCGGCCGCGACGACATGGAGCGTGCGGCTGAGCTCTTGAGCAAGGCGACCCATCTACGTCCCGAATCCGGGTCCTTCCACAGCAACTTCGCTCTTGCGCTCAAAGCGCTGGGTTATTGGTCCAAGGCGATTGCGGAAGCCCGCATCGCGATCCGGTTGCAGCCGGAAAATTTGGTGAACTGGAACACCCTGTCCGCTTCGCAATGCCAAATCGGCGATGACGCCGCCGCAGCAGAAGCCGCTCGTACGGCGATTTGCCTCGACCCCGCCTTGGCCGAGCTTTGGCACGATCTCGGCAACGCGTCGCTGGGACTCGGCGACTACGTTCAGGGCAGCCGCGCCTTCCTTGCCGCCCTCAGCCGCAACGCACGGTACTCCCAAGCGTGGTCCGGATTGGGAATGTCCGCCATGCGTCAGCGTCGCTATGGGGCTTCGTTCGAGGCCTTTGCCCGATCGCTCGCCATGCGACGCAGCAGCCGCTGGTGGCCAGATGACCGCGCGCACGCCGGCGTCCAGCCGCAGACGCTCACCAATACCGTCAAGCTTCGCCACGACATCGAACAGCTCGACTACATTCGCCGTCGTGGCGTCCTCGATGCCTCATTCGACGGAATGCGAGGCGGCTTGCGAACGACCCTCGAGCGATTTGTCGCCCGCAGCGGCAACGGGGCAATGGCGCATCTCGATGGGGAAGACCTCGCCGCCATCGGCGAGATCTACGGCCGGATCGTCGTTTGGAACTCGCCGCAGACGATCAAGGGAGGCGCTCTGGCCGACGTCTGGGACAGAAGGGCGGCATCGGAGCGCTATGAGCCGGCGCCTCGGATCTGTTGGATCGATCACCTCCTGAAACCCGAGGCCTTGTCGGCACTCCGCCGGTTCTGTCTCGAAGCAACGATTTGGAACGACGTCAGCCATGACTTCCAGTCCGGCAAGATCCCGCGCGGCTACATCGGCGCCTATGTCGCCGATGGCTTCGTCGCACCTCTGCTGTTCCAGATCGCTGAAGAGCTGACCCGGGCGTTACCGGCCGTATTCGAGGACCACGAACTACGCAATATGTGGGCGTACAAATATGACGAGACGCTGGAGGGCATCCATATTCACGGCGACGAGGCCGCCGTGAACGTCAATTTCTGGATCACGCCCGATGATGCCAATCTCGATCCGGAGGGCGGCGGCCTCGTGGTTTTTCCGCTCGCCGCGCCGAAAACCTGGAATTTCGCCGCCATCAATCAAGACACGGACGAAATCATCCGTTTCGTCAATTTGGCCGAGAGCAAGCCCGTCAACATTCCCTATCGGCAAAATCGGGCGGTCATCTTCGATTCCGATTTGTTCCATGCGACCGCACCGCTGCATTTCAGGCCGGGCTACGAAAATAGGCGCATCAATGTAACGATGTTGTTCGGTCGACGACGTTGACGCGAGGCGGCCGCTTCCAGACTAATATGGGTTATGAGATCAAGGGCATGATGGAATCGCTTAGAGTCTCTGGCTCGAACCGGTTGCATGGAGACTTGGTTGCTTCGCCTCGGGTGCGCTCCTGGCTCGTAGGAGTTCCTCGGCTACACACGTCACTATCGGAGACCTAGCGTCATGGCACGCATCGCCGTCGGCGGCTTTCAGCACGAAACCAACACCTTCGCGCCTTCGAAGGCGACCTATGACGACTTCGCCCGCGGCGGCGGCTGGCCGGCGCTGACGCGTGGCCCGACCTTGTTCGAGACCGTGCATGGCTACAATTTGCCGCTGGCGGGATTCATCGAGGCAGCACGGGCGAACGGCCACGAGCTGGTGCCGCTGTTGTGGACCGCGGCCAGCCCCTGCGCCCATGTGACCGAGGATGCCTATGAGCGCATCGTCGGCATGCTGATCGAAGATCTCAAGGCCCAAGGGCCGTTCGATGCGGTCTATCTCTGCCTGCACGGCGCCATGGTGACCGAGCACCTGGAGGACGGGGAGGGCGAGCTCCTGGCGCGGGTGCGCAAGGTCGTCGGCAACAAGATCCCGGTGGTGGCGAGCCTCGATCTCCATTCCAACACCACACCAGAGATGATCGATCTCGCCGACGTGCTGATCGCCTACAAGACCTACCCGCATGTGGACATGGCCGATACCGGCAAGCGGGTGGCGCAGCACCTGGAGGCGCTGCTCGGCGGCTCCGGCGCGGTGCACAAGGCGTTTCGGCAGATCCCCTTCATCATCCCAATCAACTTCCAGTGCACCTTGATGGAGCCGGCGAAGTCGATCTACGAGCATCTGGAGACGCTCGAAGGCGGCGAGGTGGCCACCGTCTCGTTCTCGCCGGGCTTTCCCGCGGCCGACATCCACCATTGCGGTGCGGCGGTCTTCGCCTATGGCAACAGCCAGGCGGCGGCCCAGCGCGCCGTCGACGTGCTGGCCGACGAGATCGAGCGCCGCGAGGCGGAGTGGACCGGCAAGATCTACGAGCCCGCCGACGCCGTCGCCTATGCCATCCGCAAGGGCAATCAGGCCAAGCGGCCGATCACCATCGCCGACACCCAGGACAATCCCGGCGCCGGCGGCAACGGCGACACCACGGGCATGCTGGCGGCCCTGGTCGCCCAGAACGCGCAAGGGGCCGCCTTGGGCGTGCTCTGCGATCCGGAAGCAGCGGAAGCCGCGCACCGCGCCGGGGTGGGCGCCACCATCGGCCTCTCGCTCGGCGGCAAGTCCAACATTCCCGGCGACAAGCCCTTCATCGGCCGCTTCACCGTCGAGAAGCTCGGCGACGGCAAGGTGCTCGGCACCGGCCCCATGTATGGCGGCGCCCGCATGACCTTGGGCCCGATGGCGTGCCTCAAGATCGGCGGCGTTCGTGTGGCCGTGTGCAGCCGCAAAGTGCAGGCGGCTGATCAGGCGATGTTTCGCCATGTCGGCATCGAGCCGACGACCGAGAAGATCCTGGTCTTGAAGAGCTCGGTGCATTTCCGCGCCGACTTCCAGCCGATCTCCGAGGAGGTGATCGTGGCCGCCGCCCCCGGGCCGATGATCGCCGATCCCACCAAGTTCGCCTGGAAGAAGCTCCGCCCGGGCTTGAAGATCGCGCCGAACGGGCCGGTGTTCGGGGCCTGAGCGCCGCTGTCCCGGCTGGCGCGTGCGCGGGGCGGGGACGCTGAGACAGTCCGTGTCTCACCCCCGGGGGTGGACTTTGGGAGGGGGTAGTTTCCACCCCCTCCCCAACCCTCCCCGGGGTGCTCCAGGGCTGTCCCACCCCACGCATGCGCGGGACCGGGACGGTGAGACAGGCATCGCGCCCCGACAAGGCCGCAAAAGATATCAGTGCCGCTCTCATTGCGAAGCCCGCAACCGCGGCGGAAAATCACCAAGATCCGCGGCTGATATCCACCACACATCCGTCAATCGCTGAGTTTGGCGGCACCCGCAGCCAGACGCTGCACCGCCCGTGATGCGGCACGGCAGGCGGCCATGATCGCCGCCTCAGGGTCTTTCCGCTCGCCGGTCGCACGGTTCGAGCCGACGGCGCAGATGCTGGCGCTGCGGAAGCCGTAGATCGAACCCAGTACGAAGAGGGTTGCCGCCTCCATCTCGAAGGTCAGGACCCGGCGGGTGCTGAGATAGGCGACCTGACCTTCCGTGCCCGCGAGCGCCTGGCCGCGGGGCACGGGATTCTCTTGGCCCGCGTAGAATGAATCGACGCTGGCCGTCAGGCCGACATGCGCCTTGAAGCCGAGCTCGGCGCAGGCCTCGATGAGCGCTTGGGTGACGGCCAGATCGGCGATGGCCGGATATTCGCGTCCGGCATAGGCATCGATGGCGCCGGTGAGGCGCACGGCGCCGGTGTGAATGACGAGGTCGCCGCAGGCGATCGAGGTCTGCAGCGCTCCGCAGGTGCCGACACGGATGAAGGTGTCGGCACCTCCGGCGAAGAGCTCGAGCGCGGCAATTTCCGTCGACGGGCCGCCGATGCCCGTCGAGCAGGCGGCAAGCTCCACGCCTCCGATCGAGCCCCGTCCGAGGCGGAATTCACGCTCGAAGGAGACGTCCTCATAGCGGTCCCAGACGCTGCCGATGAGCGGCACCCGCGCCGGGTCGCCAGGCACCAGCAGGTAACGCGGCACACCCGAAGCCGGGATGCCGACATGCCGCTTGCGGCGCGGCGCGGGCTCCGCCCGGTCGCCGCTCACCCGAACCGGCATCTTTGCCTGGATCCGCTCATTTGCGTGGCAGGAAGCCGGTCGTGAACATCGTGGCGACGTCGATGTTCGTCGTCAGGCCGCCGAAGGTCTTGAGGATGCTGTAGGTCTCCTCGATGTCGCTGGCGCCGAAGCTGCACAGACCTTCCTTCGCCGCCCGCTCGGTGAAGATCAGCTCCTTTTGCCGGGCCAGCTGCTGGCGCTGCTGGTCGTCCTTGAGCTGCGGGTTGCCGGCGATGACGACCTTCAGAGTCTCATCGGGCTTGTCATAGGCGTATTCATAGCCCTTGATCGTCGCGGCAACGAAGCGGCGGACGAGGTCCGGCTGCTCCTTCACCACCTTCTCGGTGGTGAAGACCACCTCTGCGGAGGCCGGCACGCCGTAGTCGGCGGCTCGGATCGAAGTGGTCTTCATGCCGGCGAGCTCGATCGCGACCGGACCGTTGATGACGAACCCGGTGCGCACATCGACGGTGCCGTTCATCAGGATCTCGTTGCCGGTGGCGTTGATGAGCTTGATCTTGTCGATCGGCACGCCGGTCTTGGCCAGCATCGCCTGGACCAGGGTCCAGGGACCGCCGACATCGTAGGCAAGGGTCTTGCCGATCATGTCCTTGGGCTCGCGGATGCCGCTCTTCTCCAGCGCGTAGACGCCCCCCGGATGACGCTGCCAGCAGGCGGCGACGGCGACCAGCGGCATGCCTTGGCCGCGGCCGATGATGAGGTTGGGCGTATCGTTCGAGCCGAAGGTGTCCTGGCCGGTGGCGACGAGCTGGTTCGGATTGATCTGCACGCCGCCCGGTCGGATCTCCACTTCGAGCCCGGCATCGCGGTAGAAGCCCTTCTCGAAGGCCATGATGTAGGCGGCCGCCTGGACGTTGTAGATCCAGGGCAACCGCATCGAGACCTTGTCGGCGGCGTCGGCTGAAGCCGCGGCAAAGACGGAAAAGGCGAAAAGCATGCTGCCGGCGAGCCCGTTCAGGATGGTTCGTAGCATGATGAGCCCCACTGGTTGGATCGTTGCGTTTTCCGAAATCCGGCTATGTGCGCATCACCGCGTCGGGCCAATACAGGCAGACGCGTTCGGCGATGACGACGAGGTAGTAGAAGAGGATGGTCGCAGCGCAGGAGACGATGATGGCCGCGAACAGCATCACCGCGTCCTGCTGATAGCCCGAGGTCACGATCAATGTGCCGATGCCGCGATTGGCGCCGGTGAACTCGGCAACGATGGCAGCCAGAACCGCGGCACCGGAGCTGATCTTGAAGGCAGCGAAGGTAAAGGGCAGGGAGGCGAACAGGCGCACCTTCAAGAGGCTCTGCGCGGTGCTGGCGCCCAAAAGGTCGAGCAGCTCGCCGATCTCCGAGCTGATCGAGCCGAGGCCGCGATGGAAGTTGACCAGGATCGGGAAGAAGCTGGCGATGGCCGCGATCGCGACCTTCGGCGCCAGGCCGAAGCCAAGCCAGATGGTGAGGAGAGGGGCGATGGCGAGTGCGGGAATCGTCTTGATGACGATGGTCCAGGGCATCAGCGCCTTCTCGGCGGTCTTGGAATAAAGGAACAACGTGCCCAGAGCCAGCGCCGCGGCGACGCCGATGGCAAAGCCGATGACCGCGGCCAGCATGGTTGCGCGCAGATTGTCGATGAGCATCAGGCGCTCGAGCCAGATCCGTTCGAGGATCGTCGTCGGCGCCGGCAAAATATAGCGCGGCACCTCGAGCGCGCCGACGATGAACTGCCAGAACACCAGCCCCATGAGGAAGAGCAGAATGGCGGGCAGCCGCGATCGGATGCTGTCCTCCATCACGGCCTCCCGGTTTCGCCCATCGCGGGCACCCTGTGGCCGGCGTCAGTCGCCGCCGCCATGAGGGCTTCGAGCCGGCCCAGCTGGTCGAGGAAGGCGACGCTGCGTCTGACGCCGGGCAGCCGCGGACGCGGCAGATCGACGCGATGGGTGCCTCTGATATGGCCGGGCCGGATGCCCATGACGACGACCTCATCGGCGAGAAACAGCGCCTCCGATAGCGCGTGGGTGACGAAGACCGTGGTCTTGCCGGTCTCCGACCAGACGCGCAACAGCTCGCCGTTCAGCTCCGTGCGGGTGATCTCATCGAGCGCGCCGAAGGGCTCGTCCATGAGCAGGATGGGCGGGTCGTAGGCCAGCGCGCGGGCGATCGAGACGCGCTGGCGCATGCCGCCCGAAAGCTGGCTCGGATAGGCATCGAGGAATTGCGACAGCCTGACGCGGTCGAGCTCGGAGACCGCCCTTGCGCGCCGCTCCCTTGCATCGCCGAGATGCAGGATTTCGAGGGGAAGGGTGACGTTGCCAAGCACGCTGCGCCAGGGCAGGAGCGTGGCGTCCTGGAAGACGAAGCCGATGTGCTCGCGGCGACGGAACGCCGCCGGCTCATGGCCAAAGAGGCGCACGCTGCCTTCGTTCGGCTGGATCAAGCCGCTGATGAGCCTGAGCAACGTCGATTTGCCGCAGCCGCTGGGCCCGACGATCGCAACGAAGCTCCCGGTCTCGATCGACAGATCGACCTCGGCGAGCACGGCGGCGGCGCCGGGCAAGGCGCCAAATCGTTTGGTCAAGCGATTGACGGCGATGGCCGGCGCTCCCTCCGTCCGGCGGTGGACCAGCCGGATCGGGCTGTCGGGCTCAGACCTGTCGCCGATCATCTTGCCATCAATCATCCTGGCACCCGTCAACCCAGGCTCGAGGCGAAGGGGAGCAGATCGGCGCCGTCGCCGCCGGCTTCGATGTCGAGGTTGGAGACGAAGTCGGAGACGCCGCTACCAAGCAGCTCGAGATGGAAACGCATGGCCTGGTCGGCGGCGAGCGGCTTCATCTCCTGGATCGCGCTCATGATCCGGTCGTGCTCCACGATCGAGGCTTTCATGCGGCCGGGCTGATATGTCACCTGCCGACGATAGGGCGAGAGGCGGTTGCGCAGCTGGATCGTCTGCTCGCGGAGAAAACGATTGCCGGCGGCCTCGTAGATCGTCTCGTGGAAGCGGTTGTTCGCGGCATAGAAGCGCACGATGTCGCCGGTCTCCAGCGCGGCCGCGCAATCGGCATTCGCCTGCTTCAAGGTCTCTTGCTGCTCACCCCTGATGCGGCCGCAGGCAAGACGAGCGCACATGCCTTCCAATTCCGCCATCACCTCGAACATCTCGATGAGACGGGGGATCGTCAGCGTCGCCACCACGGCGGATTGATGCGGGCGAATATCCACGAGCTCGGAGGCGGCCAGGTGGCGAAGCGCATCGCGCACCGGGGTTCTGGACACTCCGAAGCGTTGGCTGAGCTCGGCTTCGTCCAGGCGTTCGCCCGGCTTGAGCACGCCGCGGAGGATCTCCTCCTCGAGAGAGCGGATCACCTCATCCGACAGGGTGTTGCGCTTCTTCGGCATGGATCTCGAGCATTCAATTAAGTACACAATTTGGCACGGATTGTGTGCAACTGCAATCCGACCGCATACTGATGCCAAAGCAGGAAAGGGACCAAAAATGGATCTGCAGCTCGAGGGCAAATCCGTCCTGATCACCGGAGCCTCCCAGGGGATCGGGTGGGCGACGGCGATCGCTTTCGCCGAGGCGGGCTGCCACCTTTGCCTGACCGCGCGCAATGCCGAGGCGCTCGCAAGCGTCGCCAAGGACGCCCGCCAGCGCCGGAAGGTCGAGGTCGAGCTCTATCCGATCGACCTGACCAGCCCGGGTGCCGTCGCCGCGATCGCCGATCGCTGCGGCGAGGTCGATATCCTCGTCAACAATGCCGGCGCGATCCCCTCCGGTCCGCTCGACAGCATCGACGAGGCTGAGTGGCGCGCCGGCTGGGAGCTCAAGGTGTTCGGCTACATCAACATGACGCGGGCCTTCTTGCCGCGCATGAAAGCGCGCCGCAGCGGCGTCATCGTCAACGACATCGGCAATTCCGGCCAGCACTACGATTCGAGATACGTCGCCGGGAGCTCCGGCAATGCCGGGTTGATGGCGTTCACGCGCGCGATCGGCGGCTCCAGCCTCGACTACGGTGTGCGCGTCCTTGCCGTCAATCCAGGACCCGTCGCCACCCAGCGCATGGTCAAGATCATGAAGCGCCGGGCTCTCGACCTCTGGGGCGACGAAGCGCGCTGGGAGGAGCTGCACGCGAAATATCCCGGCGGCCGCGCCGCGACGCCGGAAGAGGTGGCGGATCTGATTGTCTTTCTAGCCTCGCCCCGGGCGAGCTACATCACCGGGACGATCGTCACCATCGACGGCGGCATCTCTTCGCGCGATTCCATCATTTGACCGCGCCCAAGGGGTCGATCGCCGGAGCGGGCCTCCCTCGCCACCCTCAATCGCCGAGCTCACACCAAACCGGCGTGTGATCGGAAGCGCGTTCCTGGTCCCGGGGCTTGCGGTCGATGCCGACCGCGACCAGATGGTCGGCCGCCTGCGGGGATAAGAGGAGGTGGTCGATGCGCAAGCCGAGATCGCGCTGCCAGGCCCCACCCTGGTAATCCCAGAAGGAATAGGCGTGGCTGCGCGGGTAGAGCGCCCGATAGGCATCGGTATAGCCCTGGTTGACCAGCGCGCGGAAGCGCTGGCGGCTCTCGCTGCGGCAAAGCGCGTCGTTGCGGAAGGCCTCGGGATCGTAGACGTCGACGTCGGTCAGACAGACGTTGAAGTCGCCGGCCAGCACGATCTTGCGCTCGCTCGCCAAGAGGCCGCTTGCGTGCCGACCCAGCCGGTCCAGCCAGGCGAGCTTGTAGGTGAATTTCTCGGTGTCGACAGGATTGCCGTTGGGGAGGTAGATCGAGGCCACGCGGAGATCGCCGACCGTCGCTTCGAGATAGCGGGCTTGGCTGTCCTCGGGATTTCCGGGCAGCGCCGTGACGATGTCGCTCGCCGGCGACTTGGTGAGGAGGGCGACGCCGTTATAGGTCTTCTGCCCGACGCAACTCACGTGATAGCCCAGTGCCTGCAGCTCGAGTGCCGGAAACTCGGCGCTGGTGCATTTGATCTCCTGGAGCATGAGGATGTCCGGCTGGAACGAGCCCAGCCACTCGGTTAGATGCACGATGCGCGCCTTGACCGAGTTGACGTTCCAGGTAGCGATCTTGGTAATCGTGTCTATCCTCGCCGGCGATCTTGCATCGCCGGCTCCGGCCCGACGGCGGAGGGGATCACACCGAGAACGAGCTGCCGCAGCCGCACTTGGAGGTGGCGTTGGGGTTCTTCACCTGGAAGGCAGCTCCGACCAGATCCTCGACGAAATCCAGCTCCGAGCCCGCCAGAAGCTCGAGCGAGGTCTCGTCGATCACCACGGCGGCGCCGTCGCGCTCGAAAAGCTTGTCCTCGCCGGTGACGGCGTCATCGAAGCTGAAATTGTATTGAAATCCGGAACAGCCGCCGCCGGTGACGGCGAGCCGGAGTGTCGTCGCCCCACCTTCCTGCTGGGCCAGGAAGCGGATGCGCTTGGCCGCACTCTCGGTCAAATTGAAGCACTGCGGACGATCCTCGAGGAGGGTCTCAGACATGGACGCATTCCCGTAAGGCGGTCTTGCTAATGTAACACCGTCCGTATGTAAGCAGTACACCGGCAATGTCAAATGCCTGGGCAATCCCTTACGGCAGGTAGGGTCAGGCGTGAATTGCCGGCCTGCCGGGCCCCCTGTAGGGTCGCCCTCATCATGACGACCCACGCCGCCTATGCCTCTACGCCCGAGACCAGCCGCGGACGGCGCTTTCCCGAGCCCGCGCCGGCCGACCGCACGGAATTCCAGCGCGACCGCGACCGCATCATCCACTCCACTGCCTTCCGCCGCCTCAAGCACAAGACCCAGGTCTTCGTCTATCACGAGGGCGACCACTACCGGACCCGGCTCACCCATTCTCTCGAAGTGGCGCAGATCGCCCGTTCGATCGCCCGCTCGCTCGGCTTGAACGAGGACCTGGCTGAGGCCTTGGCCCTCGCCCATGACCTCGGCCACACCTGCTTCGGCCACGCCGGCGAGGAGGCGCTCGATCAGGTCATGCAACCCTTCGGCGGCTTCGATCACAATGATCAGACCTTCCGGGTGCTGACCCAGCTCGAGCGCCGCTATGCGGAATTCGACGGGCTCAACCTCACCTGGGAAACCCTCGAAGGCACCGTCAAGCACAACGGCCCGCTGGCGGGCCCCGGCGCACGCAAGCCGGTGCCGCCGACCATCGCCGCCTATCAAGGCGTGCAGGACCTCGAACTCACCAGCCATCCCAGCGCCGAGGCGCAGGTGGCGGCACTCTCGGACGATATCGCCTACAACAATCACGACATCGACGACGGCCTCAGGGCTGGGCTCTTCAAGCTCGAGGATCTGACCCATCTCGATCTGGTGGGGCCGATCCACGCCGCTCTCACCCAACGCTACCAGGGGCTGGAGCCATCGCGGCTGGTGCACGAGGTCGTCCGCCGTTTGATCAACGCCATGGTGACCGATCTGTTGGCGGAGACGCGCCAGCTTCTGGCCGCGCTGAAGCCGGGCTCGGCGGCCGCGGTCAGGGGCCTCGGACAACCCGTCGTCGCCTTCTCCGAAACGATGCGGGCCCATGACCGGGCGCTCAAGGAATTCTTGTTCGAACGGATGTATCGGCATTACAAGGTCAACCGCATGGCCTGGAAGGCGCGGAGGGTGGTCCAGGAGCTGTTTCGATTGTTCCTGGCCGAGCCGCATTGCTTGCCCGCGGAATGGTGCGAGGCGACGGATCGACCGGGAACTGCCGTGACGGCGCGGGTCGTGGCCGACTACATCGCCGGCATGACCGATCGCTACGCGCTCGACGAGCACCGCCGGTTGTTCGACCCCTATGCAACGACATAAATGAACGTTTTCAGTGAATTCCGAGCCGAGATCGTCAAGCAACTCGAAGATCTGACGAATGCCGGCAGGCTCCTCTCCGGCCTCGACCTGACGCGGGTCGGGGTCGAGCCGCCGCGTTCGGCCGAGCATGGCGATATCGCCACCAACGCCGCCATGGTGCTGGCCAAGCCGGCGGGCTTGAAACCGCGGGATCTGGCCGAGAGCCTGGCCGAACGCTTGCGCCAGCGTCCCCAGGTCGTATCGGCGACGGTCGCGGGTCCTGGCTTCATCAACGTCAAGCTCGTGGACGAGGTTTGGCGCGGCTGTCTTCTCGATATCCTCAGGGCAGGCCCCAGCTACGGCGATTCCGAGCTCGGCCGGGGCCAGCCGGTCAATGTCGAGTACGTCTCCGCCAACCCGACCGGGCCCATGCATGTGGGGCATGCGCGCGGCGCGGTGTTCGGCGATGCCTTGGCCTCGCTCATGGCGAAGGCGGGTTTTGCCGTCACCCGCGAGTTCTACATCAACGACGCCGGGGCACAGGTCGATGTGCTGGCGCGCTCTGCCTATCTTCGCTACCGCGAGGCCTTGGGTGAGGCGATCGGTCCGATCCCCGATGGCCTCTATCCCGGCGACTACCTGAAAGAGACCGGCCAGGCGTTGGCCGCCCGCGACGGCAATAAATGGCTCGGCTGCAACGACGAAGCATGGCTGGAGCCGGTGCGTGACTTTGCCGTCGCCCACATGATGGCGATGATCCGCGAGGATCTGGCTGCTCTTGGCATTCGCCACGATGTCTTTTCCTCCGAGCGCGTGCTCGTCGCCGGGGGGGCAGTCGAGGCGATCTTGAAGCTGCTGGAGGAGAAGGGATGCCTCTATACCGGCATCCTCGACCCGCCCAAGGGCAAGACGCCGGATGATTGGGAGCCCAGGCCGCAGACGCTGTTCCGCTCGACCGCGTTCGGCGACGACGTCGACCGGCCGATCCGCAAATCCGACGGCAGCTGGACCTATTTTGCCGCCGACATCGCCTATCACTACGACAAGTTTCGCCGCGGCTTTGCCGAGATGATCGACGTGCTGGGCGCCGATCATGGCGGCTATGTCAAACGCATGCAGGCGGCAGTGAAAGCGATTTCCGACGGCACCGCCGCCCTCGACGTGAAGATGTGCCAGCTGGTCAATCTCACCGACAAAGGCGAGCCGGTGAAGATGTCGAAGCGGGCCGGCATGTTCCTCACCGTGCGCGACGTCGTCGAGCGGGTCGGCAAGGATGTCGTGCGCTTCATCATGCTGACCCGCCGCAACGACCAGTCCCTCGACTTCGACTACGCCAAGGTGACCGAGCAGAGCCGCGACAACCCGGTCTTCTACGTCCAATACGCCCATGCGCGGGCCCGCTCGGTGATGCGGCTCGCCGCCGAATCGCTGCCAAATCGCGATCTCGGCCCCCAGGCGCTCGCCCAAGCAAACCTGGCCCGCTTGACCGACTCGGGCGAGCTTGGTTTAGTCAAAATGCTGGCGAACTGGCCGCGTATCGTCGAAGGCGCGGCGGAGGCCCATGAGCCGCACCGTCTGGCCTTCTATCTGCAGGACCTCGCAGCCGAGTTCCACCAGCTTTGGAACAAGGGCAAGGACGATGCGGCACTTAGATTCATCGTCGCCGGAGATACGGATTTGACGCTCGCCCGGCTGGCACTGGTACAAGCGGTGGCATACGTGGTGGCTTCCGGGCTCGCGGTGTTCGGCGTCGAGCCGGTAGAGGAGATGCGCGGATGACAGGCGAGGACTACGAGATCGAAGGCGAGGAGCCCGAAGCGCAGCCGAAGCGCCGGCGCTTCCGCGCCCTGGCCGTCCTCATCGCGTTGTTCGTGGTCGGCGCCTTCGGTGGGGTGGTCTGGTACGCCTATAGCGAGGGGCCATCCTCGAAGGGCGGCGCGGTGGCGCCCATCCTCAAGGCCGAAGAGGGACCGACCAAGGTCAAGCCCAGCCAGCCCGGCGGCATGACCGTTCCCAATCAAGACAAGCTCGTGCTCAACAACATGCAGCAGCCGACCGGCGCCCAGGGTACGGGCCAGGTGGAGCGCCTGCTGGCGCCGCCGGAAACGCCGGTGCCGCGCCCGGTGCCGCCGGCGCCCGCTGCCGCCCCGCCGGCGAGCCCACAAGCTGCCGCCGGCGGTGCCCCGACTCCGATCCCGCCACCGCCGCCGGCGGTCATCTCCGTTCCCGCGACACCGGCTCCGGCCACGGTGCCGAGCGCCGCCGCCGCCCCGCCGCCGTCGAGTGCGGCGCCAGCCCCGGCCGCTTCCTTGCCGCCGCCGCCGCCGGCGCCGCCGCCGGTGACCGCGTCGGGCAGCGCGCCGCCGGCCGCCGCAAAAGCAAGCGCTCCGGCGGCGGCACAAGCGGCCAAGCCGCAGACGGCTGCGCTCGCTCCGGGAAGCGGGGAGTACCGCGTGCAGCTCGGCTCGGTGCAGTCGGCCGATGCCGCCAATAAGGAATGGGAACGCCTGAAGCGGACGGTGCCGGAGGTGGCGCCGATGCAGCTGACGGTGGTGCGTGCCGATCTCGGCGGCGAAAAGGGGGTGTTTTTCCGCATCCAGGCCGGCCCGCTCAGCGGCGAGAACGCCAAGCTCCTGTGCGAGGCGCTGAAGACCCGCAACCAAGGATGTCTCGTTGTCAAACCCTGAGCCGTCCGGCCGTCTGCCGACAGCCGTCGTCTTCGGGGTCGCCGGTGTCACGCTCGCAGCCGAGGAACGTCGGTTCCTCCGCGATGCCGATCCCCTGGGCTTCATCCTCATGCAGCGCAACTGCCGGGACCCCCAGCAGGTGCGGGCGCTGGTGTTGGAGCTGCGCGCCACCGTCGGCCGCGCGGTGCCGGTGCTGATCGACCAGGAGGGAGGCCGTGTTGCCCGGATGAAGCCGCCGCATTGGCGAGCGGCTCCCGCCGCCGCACGCTTCGGCGAGCTTGCGCAGAGAGACCGCGCCGCCGGGCTCGAGGCTTGCCGTCTCAATGCCCGGCTGCTGGCGGCGGAATTGGCGCCGCTTGGGGTCAGCGTGAATTGTCTGCCGGTCCTCGATTTGAGCCTGCCGGAAACCCACAAGGCGATCGGCGACCGGGCCTATGCCGCCGATCCGATGCTGGTCGCCGCACTCGGCCGCGCCGCCGCCGACGGCCTGATCGAGGGCGGCGTCTTGCCGGTGATCAAGCACATGCCTGGACATGGCCGCGCCACCGTCGACAGCCACCATGATTTGCCGGTGGTGACGACCGCAGCGGCGGTGTTGGAGGCGACGGACTTCGCGGCGTTTCGCGCCAATGCCGATCTGCCCTGGGGCATGACCGCCCATGTCGTCTACAAGGCGATCGATGCGTTGCCGGCGACGGTGTCGCCCACGGCGATCTCCCGGGTGATCCGCGGCAGCATCGGGTTTGGCGGATTTCTCATTTCCGACGATCTCGGCATGAAGGCGCTGCCGGGGGGATTTGCCGATCGCGCCCAGGCGGCACTGGCCGCCGGTTGCGATGCCGTCCTGCATTGCTCGGGCGACATGGGCGAGATGGCCGAGGTCATGGCGGGTGTGCGGAGGCTGACGGACGAGTCGGGCCGGCGCCTGGCGGCGGGCGCCCAGTGCATCGCACCGGCCGCTTCCGTCGAGATGGCGGGGCTCGTTCGGCGCCTCGAACGCTTGCTGGCCGTGGCGGCGTGATGGCATCGCTTACGAACGCCCTCTATCTCGCCTCGGTCTGGGTGGTGCCGGTGGTGATCGCCATCACCTTGCACGAGGCGGCCCATGGCTACGTCGCCTGGCGCCTCGGCGACGACACGGCGATGCGCCTCGGGCGCGTCACCTTCAACCCGCTCCGGCATGTCGATCCGTTCGGCACGATCCTGCTGCCGGGCCTCTTGCTGCTGCTGCGCGCCCCGTTTCTATTCGGCTATGCGAAGCCGGTTCCGGTGAATTTCGGTCGCCTGCTCAGGCCGCGCCGGGACATGATCTTGGTGGCGGCCGCCGGCCCGGCGATCAACATCCTCCTCGCCTTCCTGGCGGCACTCCTGTTCCACGGATTGCCGTTCGTACCGGAGACGGCCCAGGACTGGGTCGCGGAGAATCTGCAGAACGCCATCATGATCAATCTCGTGCTGGCGGTGTTCAACATGCTGCCGATCCCGCCGCTCGATGGCGGGCGCGTCCTGACGGGGCTGTTGCCAGCACCACTCGGACGACGCTTCGGCCGGCTGGAACGCTACGGTATTCTGCTGGTGCTGGCGCTGTTGGTCTTGCTGCCGACGCTGGGCGCGGAGCTGGGAATGAACCTGAACGTGCTGCCTTGGCTCCTAGCGGAGCCGGTCGATGTGCTGTTCCGCGCCATCGCCAAGCTCGCGGGCTTCGGTTGGCAATGACGGACGTACTCGACAATTTCGAGTCCAAGGGCGCCGCCCCGGAGCCCGAGCGGCTGGTGGTCGACGTCGACGGCTACGAGGGCCCCATCGACGTGCTCCTGAGCTTGGCTCGGGAGCAGAAAGTCGACCTCAAGCGCATCTCGATCCTGCAGCTGGTCGAGCAGTACCTCACCTTTGTGCAAACGGCGCGACGGCTCCGGCTGGAGCTGGCGGCGGACTATCTGGTGATCGCCGCCTGGCTCGCCTACCTCAAGTCCCGTCTGCTGCTGCCCGAGCCGCCGGACGACGACGAGCCTTCGGGCGAGGAGCTGGCGGCGCAGCTGACCTTCCAGCTGCAACGCCTGGAGGCGATGCAGACCGCGGCGGTCAGGCTGATGGCGCGGGCGCGTCTTGGCGTCGATCGCTTTTCGCGCGGCGAGCCGCAGAGCTTTCGCAGCCGCAAACGGCCGATCTTCGAGGTCACGCTCTACGAGCTGCTCGCCGCCTATGGCGAGCACAAGGCGCGGGAGGAGGGGCAGACGCTCCACATCGCGCCGACCGAGCTCTATGCGGTCGAGCAGGCCCTCGAGCGCCTGCAAGAGCTGGTGGGGCGCTCGCCCGATTGGCAGACGCTCACCAGCTTCCTGCCGGCTGCCATCAAGGACGGGTTGATCGCGCGCTCGGCCTTGGCCTCCACCTTCGTCGCCAGCCTGGAGCTCGCGCGCGAGGGCAAACTGCAGCTTCGCCAGCTCGAGCGCTTCGGGCCGATCTATCTTCGCGCAATGAGGTCGACGCAATGACCGATGCAGCTCCCGACACCGACACCCAACGCTGGCTGCGCATGCTGGAGGCGATGCTGTTCGCCTCGGCCGCACCGATCGCCGAGGAAGACCTGGCCGAGCGCTTGCCCGAAGGCAGCGACGTGAAGGCGCTGCTGCAGAGCCTGGCTCAGCACTACGAAGGCCGCGGCGTCACCTTGCTGCAGGTCGCCGGCAAATGGGCGTTCCGCACCGCGCCCGATCTTGCCGAGGCGCTCAGCGCCGAGATCACCGTCACCCGCAAGCTGAGCCGGGCGGCAATCGAGACCATGGCCATCATCGCCTACCACCAGCCCGTCACCCGCGCCGAGATCGAGCAGATCCGCGGCGTCGCCCTCAGCCGAGGCACCCTCGACATGCTAATGGCTGCCGCCTGGATCCGTCCGAAGGGAAGACGGCAGACCCCGGGGCGGCCTGCGACCTGGGTCACGACCGAAGGCTTCCTCGACCATTTCGGCCTCGACCGGTTGGACGATCTTCCTGGCGTGGAGGAGCTGCGCGCCGCCGGACTCCTCGACCGCCGTCCTGGCGTCACCATCGCCATGCGCGATGAGGACGTCGACACCGAGGTGGAGGCGGAGGAAGAAGAGAGCGAGCGCACGGGCATCGAGGAAGAACAGGGTAAGGGGGCGAGCGGCAACGCCTAGCCCTTCCGCGATGCCAAGCATCGCTCTCGTTCTATTCGATCTGGACGATGTCCTGTGCAGCTATGACCGGCCGGCTCATATCGCCCGGATCGCAGCGCTCGCCGGCAAACAGCCGGAAGACGTCCACAGGGCGATCTGGGCTTCAGGGTTCGATGCCGAGGCCGATGCCGGCGCCTTCGATGCCGATCAGTACTTGCGTGGAATTCACGCGCGCATCGGCTATAAGCTGACCCGGCTGGAATGGGTCGCCGGCCGCAAGGCAACGACAAGGCCGGCGCCGGCCGTGCTCGCCTTGGTCAAGACCGTGGCGCTGAAGGCCCGGGTCGCGGTCCTGACGAACAACACGACCTTGGTGACGGATCACATCGACGAGTTCCTGCCGGAGCTGAGATCGCATTTCGGCGAGGCCGTATACGCTTCGGCCGAGCTGGGGGCGGCGAAACCCGACGCCGAAGCTTATCGACGCTGCTTGGCGCGGCTCGACATGGCGCCGGCCGAGACGCTGTTCATCGACGATCTGGAAGAGAATGTCGCGGGGGCCCGTCAGGCCGGTCTCCAGGCGCATCGTCACACCTCCCTGGACGCCCTGACGGACGTGCTCAGGCATCACCGGATGCTCTGAAGCCGGCGTAGCGCGTACGCGACGCCGGCGCTACCCTCGGGAGCATGAACACGCTCCCCCGGGCGATCCTGCTGGATCTCGACGACACCATCCTGTCCTCCTACGGACGACCTGAGATCGCCTGGGCGAAGGTGACGGCTTCGTTCGCAAGCGCTCTACTGCCCCTGTCGTCGCCCACCGTGGCCACTGCGGTCGCCGACATTGCCCGCGCGTTCTGGAGCGATCCAGCGGCGCACAAATTCTGGCGCGGCCATCTGGGCGAGGCGCGCCGGCGTATCGCAGCGACCGCGCTCGCCCGGTTAGCGCCCGACCGCAACCCAGAGGATCGGGCGGAGCTGGCGATCGTCCTGGCCGACCGCTTCACGGCATTGCGGGAGGAGGAGATGCATCTGTTTGACGGCGCCGCCGAGACGCTCGATCGGCTGCGTCTCTTGGGCGTCGGCTTGGCGCTGATCACCAACGGCGCGGCCGAGACGCAACGGGCCAAGATCCGGCGCTTCGACCTCGAGCACCGGTTCGATCATATCCAGATCGAGGGAGAGTGCGGATTTGGCAAGCCCGAGGAGCGTGCTTATACCCACGCTATGATGGTGCTCAAGGTGCGCCCGAACGAGGCGTGGATGGTCGGCGATAATTTGGAGTGGGAGGTCGCGGCCCCGCAGCGCCTGGGCATTCACGCAATCTGGCTAGATGCCTACGATGCCGGCCTGCCACCCGGCAGCACGATCCGCCCCGACCGGATCGTGCGCAGCCTAACCGAGCTGCTGGCGCCGCGCGGCACCAAGGAACCGTGACTGCCGCATTGACGCGGGCTCATAGCGTAGGCTCGGAGCGGGTCAGGCGCCGGTAAAGGCCTGGATGCCGGTCTGGGCACGGCCGAGGATGAGGGCGTGGATGTCGTGGGTGCCCTCATAGGTGTTGACCGCCTCCAGATTCAGCACGTGGCGGATGACATGGAACTCGTCGGCGATGCCGTTGCCGCCGTGCATGTCGCGGGCCACCCGGGCGATGTCGAGGGACTTGCCGCAGGAGTTGCGCTTGACCATCGAGATGAGCTCAGGCGGGCAGCGTCCCTCGTCCTTGAGCCGGCCGACCCGAAGGCAGGTCTGCAGCCCGAGGGTGATCTCGGTCTGCATGTCGGCGAGCTTCTTCTGGATGAGCTGATTGGCCGCCAGCGGACGGCCGAACTGCTTCCTTTCCATAGTGTAGGTCCGCGCCGCATGCCAGCAGAACTCGGCGGCGCCCAAGGCTCCCCAGGCAATGCCGAAGCGCGCATTGTTGAGGCAGCCGAACGGCCCCTTGAGACCGCTCACATTCGGCAGCAGCGCATCTTCCGGCAGCTCGACATCGTCCATCACCACCTCGCCGGTGACCGAGGCGCGGAGCGCGAACTTGCCTTCGATCTTAGGCGTGGAGAGACCCTTGGCGCCGCGCTCCACGACGAAGCCGCGGATGACCCCGTCTTCGGTCTTGGCCCAGATCACGAACACATCGGCGATGGGCGCATTGCTGATCCAGGTCTTGGCGCCCTTGAGCAGATAGCCGCCCTGCACCTTGCGGGCGCGGGTGGTCATGCCTCCGGGATCGGAGCCGTGATCGGGCTCGGTCAGGCCGAAGGCGCCGACGAGCTCGCCGGTCGCCAACCGCGGCAGGTACTTCTGCCGCTGCGCCTCGGTGCCGTAGGCGTGGATCGGATGCATGACCAGGCTCGACTGCACGCTCAAGGTCGAGCGATAGCCGGAATCCACCCGCTCGATCTCGCGGGCTATCAGGCCATAGGAGACGTAATTCACCCCGGCGCAGCCATAGCCGCTGATGGTCGAGCCGAGAAGCCCGAGCTTGCCCATCTCGCCGAGCACGTCGCGGTCGACGCGTTCGTGACGAAACGCATCCACGATGCGCGGCATCAGCGTTTCTAGCGCGAAGGAGCGCGTCGTGTCGCGGATCAAACGCTCCGATTCGCTGAGCTGCTCGTCCAGGAGCAGCGGATCATCCCACTGAAACGTCGGTTTCTCGGCCGGCTTGTCGGCGCGCAAAGCAGTCATGGGGTCTCTCCGGAGATCTTTCTTACTATATACGCGCTTGACGGCGCTCGGCCAGCCAATGGCGGGAGTGACAGGAGCGGAGTCCGGGTGCAAACTTTCCGACTATGGATCACACCTCCGGCGACCGCGAGGTCCTGTTCGAATTCCACCGCGTCGGCGCCTATGTGAAGGTGAGCGCCGTCGATGCCAAGACCGGCGTCGAGGTTTCGATCGTTGGCGCGGCCGGCGCCGGCGAGGCCATGCTGAAGCGCACTGCGCTCAGCAAGCTCATCTACGTGCTGCGCAAGCATGGGCAGCTAAGCGCCTGAGCCAACGGCACTCTCCGGGCGAGGCCGGTGACTTTCGCCTTGCGTCGCCCCCAATGCACGACTAGGTTTTTTCGCTAAGCTGCCGCCCGCGCACGACGGGCCAGGGACCAATCAGGGACGCCACGCTTGCCAGCCACACGAGCGCTTGAAGCGACCGGACGATGCCCGCGCCGATGAAGCCGTCGCTTCGCCCCCTCGTTAAGCCGGATCCATGGAATATATCGTCCAGCAGCTGATCAACGGGCTCACCCTCGGGGCGATCTACGGTCTCATCGCCATCGGCTACACGATGGTCTACGGCATCATCGGGATGATCAACTTCGCGCATGGCGAGATCTATATGATCGGCGCCTTCATCTCGATCATCACCTTCATCATCCTCGGTATCGCCGGCGTCACCTTTGTGCCCCTGGCGCTGGTCGTGGTCCTGGTGACCGCGATGATCTTCACGGCGGCCTATGGCTGGGCCGTGGAACGCATCGCCTATCGGCCGCTACGCCGCTCCACGCGTCTGGCGCCGTTGATTTCCGCGATCGGCATGTCCTTGTTCTTGCAGAACTACGTCCAGCTCGTGCAAGGGGCGCGGGTGAAGCCGCTGCCGCCGGTCGTGACCGGCGGATACATCATCATGGAGAAGGACGGCTTCGCCGTTCGGCTGAGCGACATCCAGATCATCATAATGGTGGTGACGCTATCGCTCATGGTGCTGTTCACGGTCATGATCCAACGCACCGCCCTCGGGCGCTCGCAGCGCGCGACCGAGCAAGACATGGGCATGGCCGCGCTCGTCGGCGTCAATGTCGATCGCACCATCTCGCTCACCTTCGTCTTAGGCGCGGCGCTGGCGGCGGTGGCCGGCATGATGGTCACGCTCTACTACGGCGTCATCGATTTCTATATCGGCTTCCTCGCCGGCGTTAAGGCCTTCACCGCGGCGGTGCTGGGCGGTATCGGATCGCTCCCGGGCGCCATGCTGGGCGGCCTCCTGATCGGGCTGATCGAGGCGTTCTGGTCGGGCTTCTTCACCGTGGAATACAAGGACGTGGCGGTGTTCGGCATTCTCATCCTGACCTTGGTGTTCAAGCCGACCGGGCTCTTGGGCAAGCCCGACATCGAGAAGGTCTGAGCCGGTGGCGACCGCCGCGCTCAGCCAGCCGCATGGGGCCGCCCCGGATGCGCGCCGGGTGCTGAGAGACGCCGCGATCGCGGCGCTGGTCTGCCTCGCCTTGGCCTTGCCGATGATCGGCTTCGAGACTGCCGATGTCAGCGGCGGCATGGCGATCACGGTCAACACCCGCTTCGGCGACGTCGCCGTAGCCGTGATCGTCGTCTTCCTCGGCCAGATAGCCTTCGGACTCCTGCAATCCGGCCATGCCGTCCCGGTGCTCGCCGTGTCCGCCGGTGTCGCGGTGCTGCTGCCGACAATTGGCCTGCCGAACCCGGCGATCCAGTGGCTGGTCAGTCTCGGCGCAGCGGTGATCGCGATCCGGGCCGGCATCAAGCTATGGCAAGGGCGGACCACGGCGCCGAGCGCCGACTCCGAGGACAAGCTCGGCGAGTTCGGCGTGCTCTTGGGGCGCTGGCTCGGCCCGGCGGCGCTCATCCTCGCCATCATCTTTCCGTTCACGCCCTTCGCCAGCCGCTACCTGATCGATCTCGGCATTCTGGTCTTGACCTACGTCATGCTGGGTTGGGGCCTCAATGTCGTGGTCGGGCTCGCCGGCCTCCTCGATCTCGGCTATGTCGCCTTCTATGCGATGGGCGCCTATTCCTACGCGCTCATCGCCCAGCACTTCGGCTTGTCATTCTGGGCATGCCTGCCCTTGGCCGGTTTGTTCGCGGCCGTCACCGGCGTCATTCTCGGCTTTCCGGTCCTCCGTCTGCGGGGCGACTATCTCGCCATCGTGACCCTCGGCTTCGGCGAGATCATCCGCATCATTCTGCTCAACTGGTGGTATTTCACCGGCGGTCCCAACGGCATCTCCTCGATCCCCAGACCGAGCTTCTTCGGCCATCCCTTCGCCGCCAGCCCGCCGGAAGGCGTCACCGCGTTCCACGAGATCTTCGGTCTCGAGTTCTCCCCCGACCACCGCGTCTATTTTCTCTACTACGTCATTCTCACCCTGGCGCTCGTCACCAACCTGTTCACGCTCCGCATTCGCAGGCTGCCGATCGGCCGCGCCTGGGAGGCGCTGCGCGAGGACGAGATTGCCTGCCGCGCGCTCGGCATCAATCCCACCAACACCAAGCTCACCGCGTTTGCGATCGGCGCCATGTTCGGCGGCTTTGCCGGTTCCTTCTTCGCGACCCGGCAAGGTTTCATCAGCCCGGAGAGCTTCACCTTCACGGAATCGGCGCTGATCCTGGCCATCGTCGTGCTGGGCGGCATGGGCAGCCAGATCGGCATCGTGCTGGCCGCCCTGATGCTGATCGGAATTCCCGAATTCTTCCGCGAGCTCGCCCAATACCGCATACTCGCCTTCGGCGCGGCGATGATCGCGATCATGATCTGGCGGCCGCGCGGCCTCTTCGCCCACCGCGAGCCCTCGATCCGCCTCAACAAGGCCGGCTCCTCGCCATGAGCGGCAACGCACGCCAGCCTCTCCTCCAGGTCGAGCACCTGACCATGCGTTTCGGCGGCCTGGTCGCCGTCGATGACGTCGGCTTCACCGCTTATGACCGCGAGATCACCGCCATCATCGGACCGAACGGCGCGGGCAAGACGACCGTCTTCAATTGCCTGACCGGCTTCTATAGCCCGCCCGTGGGCCGGTTGCGGCTAACGGGCTCGCGCGGGGAATTTCTGCTGGAGCGCATGACCGGATTCCGCATCGCGCAGCGCGCCGGGGTGGCGCGCACCTTCCAGAACATCCGTCTATTTCCGCGGATGACCGTGCTGGAGAACCTGATCGTGGCCCAGCACAACGTACTGATGCGCGCGTCGGGCTTCACCGTTGCCGGACTCTTCGGGCTGGCGCGCTACGGCAACGCCGAACGTGGGGCGGTCGCGCTGGCGTTGGAATGGCTGGAACGTATCGGGCTGACGAAGCAGGCGGATTGGGAAGCGGGCAATCTACCCTACGGCTCGCAGCGTCGGCTCGAGATCGCCCGCGCCATGTGCACCAGGCCGACGCTGCTTTGCCTGGACGAGCCGGCCGCCGGCCTCAATCCGCGCGAGTCGGCGGAGCTGCGCCAGCTCCTGCTCGACATTCGCGAGCAGCAACGGATCGGCGTGCTTCTGATCGAGCACGACATGAGCGTGGTCATGGGCATCTCCGATCACATCGTCGTGCTCGACTATGGCAAGAAGATCTCCGACGGGACCCCGGAGGCGGTGCGCAACGATCCGAACGTCATCCGCGCCTATCTGGGCGAAGAGGAGACGGATGCCCTGCCGCCGGAAGTGGCGGTCGATCTCGGCGTCGAGGCGGCGAGGCGCTGATGCTGTCGATCGCCGGCGTCCACACCTTCTATGGGCATATCGAGGCGCTCAGGGGCGTCGATATCGAGGTGGCGACGGGCGAGATCGTGACCTTGATCGGCGCCAACGGCGCCGGCAAGTCGACGCTTCTGATGACCATCTGCGGCAACCCGCGCGCCAAGCAGGGCCGCATCCTGTTCGAAGGCACCGACATCACGGCGATGCCGACCTTCGAGATCGTCCGCCTCGGCATCGCGCAAGCACCGGAGGGCCGGCGGATCTTTCCGCGCATGACCATCTTGGAGAATCTGCAGATGGGCGCCACGACGGCAGCGCCCGAGCATTTTGCCGAAGACTGCGAGCGGGTCTTTACGCTGTTTCCCATCCTCAGGCAGCGCCAGAGCCAGCGCGGCGGCACCTTGTCGGGCGGCGAGCAGCAGATGCTCTCGATCGGCCGGGCGCTGATGAGCCGGCCCAGGCTCTTGCTTCTGGACGAACCCTCGCTCGGCCTGGCGCCGATGATCGTCAAGCAGATCTTCGACGTGATCGGCGAGATCAACCGCCGGGAGAAGGTGACGGTCTTCCTCGTCGAGCAGAACGCCTACCATGCCTTGAAGCTCGCCCATCGCGGTTATGTGATGGCCAATGGCTCAGTCATGCTGAGCGGCACCGGCCGCGAGCTCCTCGCAAATCGTGAGGTGCGGGCCGCCTATCTCGAGGGCGGGCACTGATGGAAGCCATCCTCGGGGCCAAGCTCGGCGTGTTCCTTGGCTTCACCGTGGTCATGTTCGGCGGTGCGGCGGTGATGACCGGCCAGGCGATGGCGCAGACTTGGCGTCCGCTCTGGCAGGTGGTGCCCTATGGTCTCTTGATGGCGGTGGGCAATCGGCTGCTTAGCTTCATGCTTTTCGAGGCACCGTTGCTGTCGGTCGCGGGCTTCGTGGCATCGGCGATCGTGCTCATTGGGCTGAGCGCGCTCAGCCACCGCTTGACCTTCGCCCGCAAGATGGTCGACCAGTATCCCTGGTTGTACGAACGTCACGGTTTGTTCCGCTGGCGCGCGAGGTACTAGCAGGCGCATCAAGGCTTTGCTACAACCTCGCTAGGCTGCTACGGCAGCAGTTTCGTCCTCGGCCCGTGGGTGGCTGGTCAATGGATTCCAGCACCCCAGGGCAGTCATCACTGACAGGGAGTTAACCCCACATGCGTAGATGGACTTCGTCCCTCCTCGCCGCGGCGGCGGTGGCAGCATTCACTGCTGCGCCGGCCAAGGCGCAGGACATCCTCATCGCCACGGTCGGCCCAATGACCGGCCAATATGCGGCGTTCGGCGAACAGATGAAGCGCGGCGCCGACATGGCGATTGCGGATATCAATGCGAAGGGCGGCGTGCTGGGCCGCAAGGTCACGATCCAGATCGGCGACGACGCGTGCGATCCGAAGCAGGCGGTGGCGGTGGCCAACCAGCTGGTCGGACGCAAGGTTGCGTTCGTAGCCGGGCATTTCTGCTCATCCTCCTCGATCCCGGCCTCGGCTATCTACAACGAAGCCGATGTCTTGCAGATGACGCCGGCCTCGACCAACCCGGCCTTGACCGACGGCGCGGCGGAAAAGGGCTGGCAGAACGTGCTCCGCTCCTGCGGCCGCGACGACGCGCAGGGCCTGGTCGCCGGCAAGTGGCTGGCGCAGCAATACAAAGCCAAGAAGGTCGCCATCATTCACGACAAGTCGGCCTATGGTAAGGGCCTCGCCGATGAGACCAAGAAGGCGATGAACGCCGCGGGACTGCAGGAGGCCATGTACGAGGCCATCACCCAGGGCGACAAGGACTTCTCGGCCGTCATCAGCAAGATGAAGGCGGGCGGCATCGACGTCATGTATCTCGGCGGCTATCACACCGAGGCCGGCCTCCTGGTCCGCCAGGCGCGCGAGCAGGGCTTCAATGCGCTCTTGGTTTCTGGCGATGCCTTGGTGACCGACGAGTTCTGGAAGATCACCGGCAACGCCGGGCAGGGCACGCTCATGACCTTCCCGCCGGATCCGCGCAAGCTGTCCACGGCGAAGGACGTGGTCGCCAAGTTCAAGGCGCAGAACTACGATCCGGAGGGCTACACCCTCTACACCTATGCGGCGATCCAGGCTTGGGCCGCGGCCGCGACGGCAACGAAGTCGTTGAAGACCGCCGATCTCGCCAAGTGGTTCCGCTCGAACAAGGTCAACACCGTGATCGGCCCGATCGAGTGGGACAAGAAGGGCGACATCAAGAACGCTTCCTACGTCTGGTACATCTTCAAGGAAGGCAAATACGCCGAGATGTAATCCGGCGCTGGCTGGGAGCTGATCCCACGAACATGCGGCCCGGCGGCAATTCCGCCGGGCCGTTTTCGTCGGGTCCCGGTGCCGTTGGGCGCGCCAAGAGGCGGGCGAACCCATGGCGGGGCGCCTGGATCGGGCGTGGTTGAGCGAAATACGCGCTTGCGAGGGGGGCGAAGGGACCAGCCAGCCGGCCGGCCCAAGACTAACGTTTGGCTGGACTGCGCCCGAGGCCGATCTTCTTAGCAAACATCGAGCGTTGCTCGGCATAGTTCGGCGCCACCATCGGATAGTCGGGCGGCAATCCCCATTTCGCACGGTATTCTTCAGGCGTCATGCCGTAAGTCGTGCGGAGATGACGCTTCAACATTTTCAGCTTCTTGCCGTCTTCCAGACAGACGATGTAATCCGGGGTCACCGAGCGACGAATTGCCACCGCCGGCTTAAGCGGCTCCGGCTGAGCACTTTTCGAATGACCGTTCAACTGAGAAAGCGAGCCGAAAACCAGGTTGATGACGTCGGAGATTTGTCCCGTGCCGACGGCATTCTTGCCAACATACGCTGCCACCACATCCGTGGTCATGCGCAGTAGCTCGCCATGTGAAATCGTGACTTGATCTGCGAGGTCGCTCATCTGATCAATGTCCGAAATGTAAAGCTGCGGTCGCCGAATTTTTCACATGATGCAATTTAGATGTCAATGAGCAAAATGCTGAGCATTGGCATTACATCAACTGATACCGGTCAACCGTAGTAATTCCCATCCGGCACCGCCCGGTTATGCCTTGAAAAGGGTCTCGCTGATGCAAGTTTTGCCGCGGGATCTCCACCAGGGCAAATATTCAATACCTAGTATGATCTGGCATCGCGCAACGGACATATGGTAGAGTGCCGCCACGACGACCATCCGAGCATTATGACCCCGGAAATCATTGGGAGCGCCGCGCAAATCGCGTCGCCACGCTCTCCCGACATGCCCAGACTGGAATTCGCAATCGCATGACCCTGAAGCAGACGAGAGCACAGCTGACTGAGGAGAGCGCCGCCGCACGCGGCTTTTTCGAGACCCCGCTCGCCGCCGCCGATCGCGATCTCCACGCGGCGATCGGGCGGGAGCTCAACCGCCAGCAGAGCCAGGTCGAGCTCATCGCCTCGGAGAACATCGTCAGCCGCGCGGTCTTGGCCGCGCAAGGCTCGGTGCTGACCAACAAGTACGCCGAGGGTCTACCAGGCAAGCGTTACTATGGCGGCTGCGCGTTCGTCGACGAGGCCGAGTTGCTGGCGATCGAGCGCGCCAAGACATTGTTCGGGTGCCGCTTCGCCAATGTTCAGCCGCATTCCGGCGCGCAGGCGAACCAAGCGGTCTTCCTCGCCCTCTTGAACCCCGGCGATGTCGTGCTCGGCATGTCGCTCGCCGCCGGCGGTCATCTGACCCACGGCGCCGCCCCGAACATCTCCGGCAAATGGTTCAAGGCGGTGCAATACGGCGTGCGCCGCGAGGATGCGCTCATCGACTTCGAGGAAGTCGAGCGGCTCGCCCGCGAAACCCGGCCGCGCCTCATCATCGCCGGCGGATCCGCCTATCCGCGCATCATCGACTTCACCCGTTTCCGCCGCATCGCCGATGCGGTCGGCGCCTATCTCATGGTCGACATGGCGCATTTCGCCGGGCTGGTCGCCGGCGGCGCCTATCCAAGCCCGCTCGCTCATGCCCATGTGGTCACCACGACGACCCACAAGACGCTGAGAGGTCCGCGCGGCGGCATGCTCCTCAGCATGGATGAGGAGCTCGGCAAAAAGCTCAACGCCGCGGTCTTCCCCGGTCTCCAGGGTGGGCCGCTGATGCATGTGATCGCCGCCAAGGCGGTCGCCTTCGGCGAAGCGCTCAAGCCCGAATTCAAGTCCTATGCGCGCGCGGTCGTTGCCAACGCGCAGATCCTGGCCTCCAGCCTGGTCGAGCGCGGCCTGGCCATCGTCTCCGGTGGCACCGACAGCCATCTGATGCTGGTCGATCTCAGGCCGAAAGGGCTCACCGGCAAGGCTGCCGAGGCTTCGCTCGAGCGCGCCGGCATGACCTGCAACAAGAACGGCATCCCGTTCGATCCGGAGAAGCCGACAATCACCTCCGGCATCCGACTGGGGACGCCGGCGGCCACCACACGCGGCTTCGGACCGGCGGAATTTCGCCTGGTCGGCGGGCTGATCGGCGATGTACTTGACGGATTGGCGCGAAATCCGAACGACAATGCAGCAACCGAGGCTCGGGCGCGGGCTCGGGTGACCGAGCTCTGCGATCGGTTCCCGATCTATCCGATCCTGCCTTAGCTCGGGGTTGTTAGGAGAGGAGGGGGGCGATGCGCTGTCCGTTTTGCGGGCACGAGGATACGCAGGTCAAAGACTCGCGGCCGACGGAGGATAATTCCGCCATCCGGAGGCGGCGGTTCTGCACGGCTTGTGGCTCACGCTTCACCACCTTCGAACGTGTGCAGCTGCGGGAGCTCACGGTCGTCAAGAAGAACGGCAAGCGGGCGCCCTTCGATCGCGACAAGCTCGCGCGCTCGATGCAGGTGGCTCTGCGCAAGCGTCCTGTCGATCCCGACCGCCTCGAGCGAGTCATCAACTCGATCGTGCGCAGGCTGGAAAGCATGGGCGAGAGCGAGATCCAGTCGCAAGTGATCGGCGAACTGGTGATGGACGCGCTCGCCAATCTCGATCCCGTCGCCTACGTGCGGTTCGCATCGGTTTATCGCAACTTCCGGGAAGCGAAGGACTTCGAAGACTTCTTGGGCAAGCTCGGCGGCGATGCCACCTAGTACCGACTTTCGTAGAAGGTCGGTACAAATCGGCTTAGGCAAGTACCTGATTCACGCGCAAATTCGTGAGTCGACCACGGCCCACGAATTTGCGCGATCCGGTACTGGGCGGTAATGACGGCCTCCGATCGGGACTACATGGCTGGGGCGCTCGCGCTGGCACGGCGCGGGCGTGGACGCGTGTGGCCGAACCCGACGGTTGGCGCGGTCCTGGTCAAAGACGGTCGGGTGGTTGGGCGCGGCTGGACGCAGCCGGGCGGCCGGCCGCATGCGGAGACCGAGGCGCTCCGCCGGGCGGGGCCGGCGGCCCGCGGCGCGACGATCTACGTAACCCTGGAGCCCTGCGCCCATCATGGCAAGACGCCGCCCTGCGCCGATGCGCTGGTCGAGGCAGGGATCGCGCGCGCCGTGGTGGCGCTCGAGGATCCCGACCCGCGCGTGTCCGGCCGCGGCATGGCCAGGCTGCAGCAGGCTGGCATACCGGTTGACGTAGGCCTGGGCGAGGCCGAGGCGAAGGAGATCAATCTCGGCTTCCTGACCCGGCTCGCCATCGGCCGGCCGATGGTGACGCTCAAGATCGCCACCACGCTCGACGGACGCATCGCCACCCATAGCGGCGAGAGCCGCTGGATTTCCGGCGAGCCGGCCCGTGCGCTGGCGCATGCGCTTCGCGCCAATCACGACGCGGTCCTGGTCGGGGTCGGCACGGCTTTGATCGACGATCCGTTGCTCACCTGCCGCCTGCCGGGCCTCGCCCAGGACTCCCCGGTGCGCATCGTCGTCGACGGTCATTTGCGCCTGCCGCTCACCAGCGCGCTTGCCGCCTCCGCTACGACGACGCCGACCTGGATCGCCTGCCTGGAGAACGCCGACCGCCATCGCAAAGAAGCCTTCCGCGATTGCGGCGTCGACATCATTCAAGCCGCCGCCAACGACGGCGGCCGGGTCGATCTCGCCGCCCTGCTGCGCGAGCTGGGCGATCGCGGCATCACCAGGCTCCTGGTCGAAGGCGGCTCGCAGATCGTCGCCAGCCTGCTCCGCCTCGATCTCGTCGACCGGGTCGTCTGGTGCCGGTCGGCGCGGTTCATCGGCGGCGACGGCGTGCCGGTTGCCGCACCCCTCGGCCTCCGGCACCTTGCCGATGCGCCGGCGTTCACCCTGACCGACGTCGCCCGCATCGGCGAAGATGTGATGGAAACCTATGCCCGGGCGGGCTAATACCCGGGCAGCATGTTCACAGGCATCGTCACGGATATCGGCCGCCTCGAACGCGTCGAGCGGCGCCAAGACGCAAGGTTCACGCTCGGAACCGGCTATGACACCGGCCTGATCGCGCTCGGCGCCTCGATCGCCTGCGCCGGCGTCTGCCTGACGGTCGTGGACAAAGGGCCGGGTTGGTTCGCCGTCGACGTCTCCGGCGAGACCCTGGCGCGAACCACCTTGGGCGAGTGGCGGCAAGGACTGGGCGTCAACCTCGAGCGCTCGCTGCATGTGGGTGACGAGCTCGGCGGCCATCTCGTCTCGGGCCATGTCGACGGGGTCGCCGAGCTGGTTTCGGCGGCGCCCGAAGGCGGCAGCCGGCGCCTGGTCTTTGCCGTGCCGGAGCCGCTCGCCCGGTTCGTGGCCGCCAAGGGCGCGCTGGCGCTGGACGGCGTTTCGCTGACGGTCAATGAAGTTGACGGAGTGCGGGTCGGCGTGAACATCATCCCCCACACGTGGTCCCACACGACGTTTCAAGAGTTGCAGCCGGGCAGCCGGGTCAACCTCGAGGTCGACATGCTGGCGCGGTACGTGGCGCGGCTCTTACACCGGGAGTGAGCTCTTTGTCGCAGTCCGCCGCCTTGGCCACGCTCTACAAGGGCGCGCTCTCCAACATCGAGGAAGTGGTCGAGGAGGCACGTCAAGGCCGCATGTTCATCCTTATCGACGATGAAGATCGGGAGAACGAGGGCGACCTGATCATCCCGGCCGAGAAAGCCACGCCGGAGGCCATCAACTTCATGGCCCGCTATGGCCGCGGCCTCATCTGCCTGGCGCTCACGCGCGAACGGGTCGAACGCCTGGATCTGTCCTTGATGCCGCGGCAGAACGCGACCAGGCATCAGACCGCCTTCACCGTATCGATCGAGGCGCGGGAAGGGGTAACGACGGGCATCTCGGCGCATGACCGCGCCCGCACCATCCAGGTGGCAACCGATCCGGCAAAGGGTCGCGATGACATCGTCACCCCCGGCCACATCTTTCCCCTGGTCGCCCGCGACGGCGGCGTGCTCGTGCGCGCCGGCCATACCGAGGCAGCCGTCGACATCGCCCGCCTCGCCGGCCTCAATCCGTCCGGCGTCATCTGCGAGATCATGAAAGACGACGGCACCATGGCGCGGCTCCCCGACCTGGTGAGCTTCGCCCAGCTTCATGGGCTCAAGGTCGCCACCATCGCCGATCTCATTGCCCATCGCCGGCGCACGGAATCCACCATCCAGAGGCTCATGGAGAGCGTGCTCGACAGCCATCACGGCGGCACGTTCCGAATGATCATCTACGTGAACAAGGTCGCCTATGCGGAGCATATCGCGCTCGTCAAAGGCGACGTGGCGGCATCCGGTCCGGTGCTCGTGCGCATGCACGCCTTGAACGTGCTGGATGACGTGCTGAACGATCGCTCGCGCGATCGCGGCGGCGAGCTGCAAGCGGCCATGGATCTCATCGGCCAGGAGGGCAGGGGCGTGGTCGTGCTCTTGCGCGAGCCGCATCGCACCAGCCTCTCCGATCGGGTCCGCGCGCGCCAGGCACCCGGCAAGGGGCCCGAAACCGATCTCCGCGACTATGGCGTCGGCGCCCAGATCCTCATCGATCTCGGCGTTCGCGACATGGTGCTCCTGTCCAACACCAAGCGCACGATCGTCGGCTTGGACGGCTATGGGTTGAACCTGGTCGAGCAGCGGCCGATCCCGCGCCGCAAGGTCTGAGGGGCGCGCCCATGGTCAAGCGCGCAGCCAAAGTCTCGATCCAGACCGTCCGCATCAAAGCGCATGTGCTGGTGGCGATCGCGCGCTTCTATGACGACATCGCCGACGAACTGGTCCGGGGTGCCACCGCCGTGCTGGCGACGTCGGGTGCCAGCTGGGAGATGGCGACCGTGCCGGGCGCCTTCGAGATTCCAGCCGCACTGCGTTTCGCCAGCGTGCGGCGGCGGCGGCGCTTCGACGGCTATGTGGCGTTGGGCTGCGTCATCCGGGGCGAGACCAGCCATTACGACTATGTCTGCGGCGAGAGCGCGCGCGGGCTGCAGGACCTGGCGGTGCAGCACGGGCTCGCCATCGGCTACGGCATCCTGACCGTGGATACCAAGGCGCAAGCCTGGGAAAGAGCCAAGGTCGACCGCCTCGACAAGGGCGGCGATGCAGCCCGCGCCTGCCTGGCGATGGTGGCGCTCAAGCGGCAGTTTCGCAGGAGCCCACGATGACCGGGCCCGATCGCAATCTCGGCAGGCGGACCCGAAGCGCCGCCAGGCTTGCCGCAGTGCAGGCGATCTACCAGATCGAGCTTGCCGGCGCCGAGGTCGAGGCGGTCGTCGGCGAATTCCTCGCCCACCGCCTCAGCCCCGCTACGGCCGAGCCCGAGGCGGCGTCCGTCGACAAGGCGCTTTTCGCCGAGCTCGTGCGCGGCGTTGCCTCCCGGCGCCCGGAGCTGGACAGCCTGCTCACCCGGCACCTGAGCGAGAGCTGGGCACTCGACCGCCTCGAGCTGGTCCTGGCGGCGATCCTGCGCGCCGCCACCTTCGAGCTCTTGGCCCGGACGGACGTGCCGCCGCGCGTCACCTTGAATGAATACGTCGACGTCGCGCACGCCTTCTACGCCGGCAAGGAGCCGGGGTTCGTCAATGGCGTGCTCGACCGCATCGCCCGCGAGCTGCGCCCGCAAGAGCTGGACAACGACAATCGCTCCCAACAAACCCGAACGGCTGGATGAATTCGGGCGCATCGCCCGGTTCTATGCGCCCCTTGCCACCGGATTCCCCGGCGCGCTGGATCTTGCCGACGACGCGGCGTTCATCGCTTCCGTGCCGGGTCAGGATCTGGTGGTCACCACCGATGCCTTGGTCGAAGGCGTGCATTTTCGCAGCGCCGACGCCGCAGATCTCATCGCCCGCAAGGCGCTTCGCGTGAATATTTCCGATCTCGCCGCCAAGGGTGCGACACCGTTCGCCTATACCTTGGCCGCGGTTCTGCCGCAGCGCGTCGGCGAGGATTGGCTCGAAGGCTTTGCGCTGGGATTGGCGGCCGACCAGGCCGAATTCGCGGTGCATCTCATCGGCGGCGACTCGACCGCCACACCGGGGCCGATCACGCTCTCCATCACCGCTCTCGGTCGTGTGCCGGCAGGCCGGGCGCTGTTGCGCTCGACGGCCAGGCCCGGCGACGTCGTCTACGTCTCCGGCACGATCGGCGATGGCGCGCTCGGTCTTGCCGTCCTCGAGGGTGAATTCGCCGGCTTGGACGCCGTTCACGGCGCCTATCTGAAGGACCGCTATTGGCTACCTCGACCCCGGCCCGGTCTGGGCCAAGCGCTCATCGGCCATGCCCGTGCCGCGATCGACATCTCCGATGGGCTCGTCGCCGATCTCGGGCATATCGCTGAGACCTCGCATGTTGGGGCGGAGATCCACACCGACCGCATCCCGCTCTCGGCGGCCGCGAGGGTGGTCCTGGCGGGGCGGCCGGCGGCGATCGAACGCGTGCTCACCGGCGGTGACGATTACGAGCTCCTGTTCACCGCCCCGCCGGAAGCGGAGCAATCGATCGAGGCGGCGAGCAAGCGGGCCGGCGTCGCCGTCACCGCGATCGGCCATATCCGTGGCGGGGATGGAGTGCAGGCGCTCGACGGCGATGGCCGGCCCCTGCGGCTGACGGCCAGCGGGTACCGGCATTTCTAAGCGCCCCAATCCGCTCCGCTCGCACGGGCGGCCTGGTAAGATGCTGCCATGCGGCTGTTGATTCTGCTGGTGGTCCTGGCGGCGGTTCTGGGCGGTGGCGGGTTCGTCGCCTGGACCTTCTATCGCGCACCGCTGCAGGGTGTGGTGGAGAACCTGCTGAAGGCGAAAGAGCCGCCGAGCCTGCAACTGCTCCTGGAACCGGTTACCGTGCCTTTGTTCAAGGACGGGCAACCCGACCGCTTTCTCATCTTGGAGATGGTCCTGGTGGTGGCCGGGCCCGAGGGGCTGCAGACGGCAACCCGGCTCAGGCCGCGGATCGTCGATGCCTTCGTGCTCTACCTGCACGCCCTGGCGCAGCTCTCCATCGAGCCCGGCCTTACCGACCTCGACTTCGTCAAGCAGCGGCTGCTCATCGTCTGCGAGCGTGTGACCGGGCCTGGCGTCGTCCGCGATATCCTCTTCAAGAACGCCTTCGAGCGCCCGTTGCAATAGCCGGTCCGGCGCCGGTGTGCTGGCTGTCGACCATCCCGGCGAAGAGCCGAGATCCAAGTCCGATCAGCGGGTTGCGCAGGAGGATTTATCTGCTATGTTCCGCCCGCTTCGTCGCCGGGCGGTATCTTAACCGCCTGGTTCGGAGATCTTCCTGGAGGGGTGAGGTGCCATGACCGGTCTCTACGTGTTCATCATTGCCTGTGGGGGCCTGGCCCTGCTGTATGGCGCCTATACCGTTCGCGGCGTCTTGGCGGCGAGCACCGGCAATGCACGCATGCAGGAGATCGCCCAGGCGATTCAGATCGGCGCCCAAGCCTATCTCAACCGCCAATACACCACGATCGCCATCGTCGGCGGGGTGATCTTCCTAGTGCTGACCGCGCTCCTGGGAATCATGGTCGGCATCGGCTTCCTCATCGGCGCGGTCTTGTCCGCGGCGACCGGCTATATCGGCATGAACGTGTCGGTGCGCGCCAATGTGCGCACCGCCGAGGGCGCGCGCCAGGGCCTCGCTCATGCGCTCAGCCTCGCTTTCCGTTCCGGTGCCATCACCGGCATGCTGGTGGCGGGCTTGGCGCTGCTCGGCGTCTCCGGCTACTACTTCGTGCTGCTCGGCTCGGGCGCCACCGGCCGCGCGCTGGTCGACCCGCTGGTCGCGCTCGGATTCGGTGCCTCGCTCATCTCGATCTTCGCCCGCCTTGGCGGCGGCATCTTCACCAAGGGCGCCGATGTCGGCGCCGACCTCGTCGGCAAGGTCGAGGCCGGAATCCCCGAGGATGATCCCCGCAACCCCGCCGTGATCGCCGACAACGTCGGGGACAACGTCGGCGATTGCGCCGGCATGGCCGCCGACCTGTTCGAGACCTACGCCGTCACCGTGGTGGCGACGATGGTGCTCGCCTCCATCTTCTTCCCGGGCGCCAACCAGCTGCAGATGATGGCCTATCCCTTGGCGATCGCCGCGGCCTGCATCATCACCTCGATCATCGGCACCTTCTTCGTGCGTCTGGATGCGTCCAACAACATCATGTGGGCGCTCTATAAGGGCGTCATCGTCAGCGCGATACTGTCCGCCATCGTGCTCTGGCCGGTGACCGATTGGGTCATCGGCATGGGGACGACCTTCAGCTCGGGCGGCATGACCTACCCCGGGCGATACCTGTTCTATTGCGGGCTCGTCGGCCTGCTGGTGACCGGCTTCATCGTGTGGATCACCGAATACTACACCGGGACCGCCTACCGCCCGGTTCGAAGCATCGCCGAGGCGTCGCGTACCGGTCACGGCACCAACGTCATTCAAGGGCTTGCCATCTCCCTGGAGGCGACGGCGGTTCCCGCGCTCATTATCTGCGTCGGCATCATCGCCTGCTACCTGCTTGCCGGGCTCTTCGGCATCGCCATCGCGGTCACGACCATGCTGGCGCTGGCCGGCATGATCGTCGCGCTCGATGCCTATGGACCGGTCACCGACAATGCGGGCGGCATTGCCGAAATGGCCGATCTGCCGAAGGACGTGCGCAAGACCACCGACGCCCTCGACGCGGTGGGCAACACGACCAAGGCCGTCACCAAGGGCTACGCGATCGGCTCGGCAGGATTGGGCGCGCTCGTGCTTTTCGCCGCCTACACCGAAGACCTCAAATTCTTCATCGCCAATCCGAGCCAGTTTCCCGGCTTCGTCGGCGTCAAGCTCGACTTCTCGCTCTCCAATCCCTATGTCGTCGTCGGCCTGCTCCTGGGCGGATTGCTGCCCTATCTCTTCGCCGCCATGGGGATGACCGCGGTCGGACGTGCGGCCGGCTCGGTGGTGATCGAGGTTCGCCGGCAGTTCAAGGAAATACCGGGCATCATGAAAGGCAAGGCCAAGCCCGACTATTCCAAGGCCGTCGACATGCTGACGCGGGCGGCGATCAAGGAGATGATCGTTCCAAGCCTGCTTCCGGTGCTCTCGCCGATCGCGCTCTACATCGTCATCGGCGCGATCGGCGGCAAGGGCGCGGCGCTCTCGGCGGTGGGCGCGATGCTGCTCGGCGTCATCGTTACCGGACTGTTCGTGGCCATATCGATGACCGCGGGCGGTGGCGCTTGGGACAACGCCAAGAAGTACATCGAGGAGGGCCATTTCGGCGGCAAGGGCTCCGAGGCCCATAAGGCCGCCGTTACCGGCGACACCGTCGGCGATCCTTACAAGGACACCGCCGGGCCGGCAGTCAACCCGATGATCAAGATCACCAACATCGTGGCCTTGCTATTGCTGGCGGCGCTCGCCCACGGCTAAGGGCGGCGGCGCCAGGATCGCGGAGGTTCGATCTACGGGAATCCGGCCGCTCCCGCGGTTCAGCCCCGCCTAGGGGCCGCTGCGCCCGCCGGTCGAGGAGTTGTTGCCGACGAAGCGCCCGAGATTGCCGAAAAGCTGCTGCAGCAGCGTGAGGCTTTGTCCCGCGGTCGGCGTGACGCGCTCGGCGATCCGGACGTTTTCGGCATCGTCCATGCCGTAACGCTTGATCGAGGCGACCCGGCCGTCTCCATCGAAGGTGATCTGCACCACGTTCTGGTCCAGCACGTCGGGGTCGAAGAAGGCGACGGTCTCCGTGCGCTTGGAGATGTAGAACCAGACGTTGGGATCGAATGTCGCCATGCTGGATGGCGAACCCAAAGTGCCCGTCACATCGGCCCTGGTGGCGATTCCGGGCTGAATGCTGTCGAGGGACTGCGCATCGGGCAGATTGCCGCGCGCATCGACGAGGGGCGTGCAACCCGAACAGGCAAGGCCCATGACCAGTGCTGGAACTGCCGCAATCGAAAAAATCCTGCGGCACGCGTTGAACGACATCGATCCCCCTGGGACTCGCGGGGGGCGCCGGGCATCGGATTGACCCCCTCTGTCCATGCGCCCATTTTCAGCCCTAGTTGATCCGCCCGGCGCCTGTTGTCAACATCGACCTTCGCCAGGGGGAAGAACCCGTTGCTGAGACATCTTTTTCGGAGTTTGAGGAAGCCGCAGCAAGAGGCGGCGCGAAGGCTGTTCGAGACTGCGGTGGCGCAAGCGCGCCAACCGACCTTCTATAGCCTCGGCGGCGTGCCCGACACCGTCGACGGCCGCTTCGAGATGGTGTCGCTGCACGTCTTCTTTCTGCTGCATCGACTGAAGGGCGAGGCCCAGGATGGCGGTGCCACGGCGCAGGCGCTGATCGATCTCATGTTCGCCAATCTGGATCAGTCCTTGCGCGAGCTGGGCGCCGGCGACCTCGGCGTCGCGCCCAGGATCAAGCGCATGGCCAGCGGCTTCTACGGGCGGGTCGCGGCCTATGATGCAGGGCTAAAGGGCTCCTTGACGGTGCTGGAGGCCGCACTCGGCCGCAACCTATTCGGCACGGCGCAACCGAGCGCCCCGCAGCTCAGCTTGATGGCCGATTATGTGAGCCGCGCCGCGGTCGGTCTCAAAGGCCAGGCGACCGCTCTCTTGCTTGCCGGAGACGTGCATTTCGAGACGGCGCCTTTATATTAGGCAGGGGGCGACGAGACGGCCATGGTCGATCCGGCACCGGAGTTTTCGCGAACCGTTCCAGCAGACCTCATCGGTCCGCAGGTCCAGGAGCATCGCATCGAGGCGAGCGCCGCCGAGCGCCGTGCCTTGGCCGAGCGCTTCGAGCTGGCCGAGCTCAAATCCCTCCTCGCCGTGGTCCGGCTGCAGCGTCCCAACTCCAAAGGCCTCATTCACTTCGAAGCGTGCTTCGAGGCAGAACTGGTGCAGACCTGCGTGGTGACGCTCGAGCCCATCGAGAGCCACGTCAAAGACCGCATCGTGCTGCAATTCGGCCGCGCCACGGCCGCCGATGGCGCCCAGGCGACGGAGATCGACATCGCAATCGATGAGGAGGATCCCCCGGAGCCCATCGTTAGCGGCGATATCGATATGGGCGAGGCGGTGGCTCAGGGCTTGGCTCTGGCGCTCGATCCCTATCCGCGGAAGCCGGGCGCCAGCCTCGAGGCTGGGGTGAGCGACCTGGGCGACGCCGAGGCCTCGGCTAACCCCTTTGCCGCGCTGGCGCCGTTGCGGAAAAAAGACTAAAAATCTATCGGCTTGCCGCAACCCGGCTTTTTGGCTAACAAGGCGCCTCTTTTCGGGCGCCGCGAGGCCGTGGGCAGCGCCGCACCCCCACCAAAGGTTGAGTGTCATGGCGGTTCCTAAGAAGAAGACCTCGAAGTCGCGGCGCGACATGCGCAGATCGCACCACGCGCTGCAGCCCGCCGCGATGGTCGAGTGCCCCAATTGTGGCGAGCTCAAGCGGCCGCACCACGTCTGTCGCGCCTGCGGCTACTATGACGGGCGCGAAGTGGTCGCGCCCAAGGCCTAAGCCGAGGAGTCCTCGCTCGAGGGATTGATCCCCGTGTCCCAGCGCATGACAGTGGCACTGGACGCCATGGGCGGGGACGGGGCGCCGGCAACGGTGGTGCGCGGGGCATCGATGGCCCGCGAGCGTTTTCCGTTCGTAGACTTTCTGATCTTTGGTGCCGAGAGCCAGGTTCGGCCGCTGATCGACAAGATGCCGCGGCTTAGCGAAGGGTGCACGCTGCACCATACGGACGACATCGTCCGCAACGAGGATAAGCCGTCGGTGGCGCTCAGGGCGGGCCGCAATTCCAGCATGCGGCTTGCCATCGACGCCGTGGGCGACGGGCGGGCGGCAGGCGTGGTCTCGGCGGGCAACACCGGCGCGCTCATGGCCATGTCGAAGCTGGTGCTGCGGATGGTCCCCGGCATCGACCGGCCGGCAATCGCCTCGTTCTTCCCGACCGAGCGGGGCGAGAGCGTGATGCTCGACCTCGGCGCCAATATCGAATGCGATGCCCGCAACCTGGTGCAATTCGCCATCATGGGCGATGTCTTCGCCCGTGCGGTGCTTGCCATCCAGAAGCCGACCGTGGGCATCCTCAATGTCGGCTCGGAGGATCTGAAAGGACATGACGAGGTCAAGAAGGCGGCACAGCTGCTGCGCGAAGGTGCGGTGCCGATCCACTTCTATGGCTTCGTCGAGGGCGATGATATTCCCGCCGGCACGGTCGATGTGGTGGTGACCGACGGCTTTACCGGCAACATCGCGCTCAAGACCGCGGAAGGCACGGCGCGGCTATACACCAACTTCGTACGCGAGGCCTTCAAGAGCTCGGTGCTGGCGCGCCTCGGTTACCTCCTGAGCCGCGTGCGGTGTTCCTCGGCTTGAACGGCATCGCGGTCAAGAGCCACGGCGGCACCGACGCGCTTGGCTTCGCCAATGCAATCGGTGTTGCCGTCGATATGGCGACCCATGGCTTTCTGCACCGGGTCAAGGACGAGCTGGAGCAGATTTCCACCGCCGGTCCGCTCGCCGGCGAAGGGGGAAGGCAGCCGGCGGCGGCATCGGGATGACGACTCGCTCGGTGCTCCTGGGTTGCGGCGCCTACCTGCCCGAACGGGTGGTGCCGAACGGCGACCTCGCCATCCGCATGGATACGTCCGACGAGTGGATCGCGAAGCGGACCGGCATCCGCCAGCGCCACATCGCGGCCGACGGCGAGTTCACCTCCCATCTCGCCACCAAGGCCGCCGACCGGGCGTTGAAGGCGGCCGGTATCGGCGCCTCCGACCTCGACCTCATCGTGCTTGCCACCACCACGCCCGATGAAACCTTTCCGGCGACCGCCACCCGGGTGCAGGCCGGAATCGGCATGACCCGGGGAGCGGCCTTCGACGTGCAGGCGGTCTGCGCCGGCTTCATCTATGCGCTCGCCATTGCCGACAACTTCCTCAAGCTCGGCCAGGCCGATCGGGCCTTGGTCATCGGCGCCGAGACCTTCAGCCGGATCCTCGACTGGGAGGACCGGTCGACCGCCGTTCTCTTCGGCGACGGCGCCGGCGCGATCGTGCTCGGCACCGAAAAGGCCAGGGGCGCCAATGGCCAAGCCCGCGGCATCCTATCGACCCATATCCACTCCGACGGTCGCCACCACGACTGCCTCTATGTCGATGGCGGCCCGTCCTCGACCGGCACCGTGGGCCATGTCCGCATGCACGGCCGCGAGGTCTACCGCCACGCGGTGACCAAGCTCGTGGACGTGATCGAGGAGGCGCTGGCGGCGAACGCGCTCAGTCCTGCCGATCTCGACTGGCTGGTGCCCCACCAGGCCAACCGGCGGATCATCGAGGCGATGGCGCAGCGATTCCAAATGCCGATGGAGAAGGTGGTGATGACCGTCGACCGCCATGCCAACACCTCGGCCGCATCGGTTCCGCTGGCGCTGGCCGAGGCCATCGACGACGGCCGCATCCGCCCTGGGCACCTCGTATTGCTCGAAGCCATCGGCGGCGGCCTGGCGTGGGGCGCCGGTCTTCTGCGAATCTGAGATGCGCGTCCGAGCCGGAGTTAATTGATCAATTAACAAAATTCCTCATCCCTCTGTATTTGACCGACTTCTTAAGCTGGGTTAATCTTTCCTCTTAAGGGAGGCGAAGATGACCGGTAATACCGTCACGCGCGCGCAGCTGAGTGAAGCCGTCTACCAGGAGGTCGGGCTCTCGCGAAACGAATCGGCAGACCTCGTCGAGTCTGTGCTGGATCAGATCGCGGGATCGTTGTCCAAGGGCGAAATGGTGAAGATTTCGTCCTTCGGGACCTTCTCCGTGCGCCAGAAGGGCCAGCGCATCGGACGCAACCCGAAGACCGGCGAGGAGGTTCCGATCCTGCCGCGCCGGGTTCTCGTTTTCCGCGCCTCGCATGTGCTTAAGAACCGCATCAACGCCGCACTGGCCGGGAAGCCGCAAGGGTAGGGCTGCCGAACGGGGGGGCTAAGGCATGACGTTGGAAGCCGGGCGATCCAACCCGATACGGCGTGCTGGTAAGTCGGCGACGGCGTTCCGCACCATCAGCGAGGTCGCTGACGAGCTCGACGTGCCCTCGCATGTGTTGCGGTTCTGGGAAACCAAATTCAACCAAATCCGCCCGTTGAAGCGTGGCGGCGGCCGCCGCTACTACCGGCCCGAGGATGTCGACCTGCTCAGGCGGATCCGTGAGCTCCTGTACCGCGACGGCTATACGATCAAGGGCGTGCAGCGGCTTTTGCGCGAACGCAACGGGCGACTCGGTTTCGCTGGGGATGGCGAGGATCCAGGCCCGCATCCGCTGCCGACGGCCGCCCCCCAGAGCGCGGCCCAGCAACCCGAAGCCCGGCCGCGCGCCACGCTGGCGACCGTGCTCGAGGAGCTGGCGCAAATGAAGCGGCTCCTTGCGGAGGCGCGCAAGCGGCGCTGAGCGCTCGGCAGGAACGAGGCAGACGATGTTCCTGGCATCGCCAGCCATGCCCGCTCTCGTTGCCTCGCCGAAAGACGATGGCTATAGTGCCGCGCTCCTGCCGACACCCGGCGACGGCGGGCGAGGATCGGGGCGTAGCGCAGCCTGGTAGCGCATCAGTCTGGGGGACTGGAGGTCGTGGGTTCAAATCCCGCCGCCCCGACCAATTCCTCCAACCCGTCGGCAGCAATCCCGGAATGTTGGCCGGTCCCGGGAGGAACTCTCGAGAAGGATGCTCCGCAAGGCTAGATTCCGCCTCGCGGCATTGGTCGCATGCGCATCGCAAGTCCAGCCTGGATCAAGACCGCCGACCGGCCCGGCGCGACGGTCTTTGCCTTCATGTACGCGGTCGAGTCGATGGCCCGGGCAACGCTGGCCACGGTCATTCCGCTCCAGGCCTATGCGCTGTTCCACGAAGCGCGCGCCGTCAGCATCGCCTTTCTCGCCGTCGGCTGCACCGGCCTGGTGGCGAGCTTCCTCATTCCCTGGCTCATCCGCCAAATCCGCCGCCGCTGGGTCTACACGCTCGGCGCCGGGCTCCTGATCCTGACGTCGCTGCTGCTGGTCACCGAATCTGCGTTCGGACAGGTCGGCGGGATGCTGGTTCGGGTGTTCGGCGGAGCATGCCTCAACATCACGCTGTCGCTCTACGTCATGGACTACATCCACCGGCGCGACCTCGTGGTCTCCGAACCGCGCAAGTTCCTGTTCGGCGCCGCCGCTTGGCTCATCGGGCCG
Source organism: Pseudomonadota bacterium (assembly GCA_016195085.1). Lineage (NCBI taxonomy): Bacteria > Pseudomonadati > Pseudomonadota > Pseudomonadota bacterium. Next base: position 76,300 of record JACQAG010000006.1, read on the forward strand.
CCGCTCGGGGTCTGGCTCACCGGCCGCTACGGTCTCTGGTCGGCCTGCGCCTTCAGCGCCTTTTTCGCCGTTTTGACCTTGGCGAATTTCTGGCGGCTCAGGCTCAGCGACAACCCCGCGGTTGCCCCGGCGACCCGTCCGCCGCCAAGCCCGCTCGCCAGCATCGGACGCTTCGCGGCGCAGCCGAGGTTGCGGCTTGCCTGGGCCATCGCCTTTGCCCGCAGCAGCTGGTGGGGCGTCTATATGGTCTATGCGCCGCTGCTCATGGTGCGGGGCGGAGTGGACCCGTTCTGGGCAGCGCTCCTGGTCGCCGCGGGCAATGGCCTCCTGCTGCTGGCGCGCTTCTGGGGCAAGCTCGCCGCCCGGCTTGGCCTGCGCCCAGTCATCTTCGGCGCCTTCGTCGTTCTCGGCCTAGCCACCTTCATCGCCGGGATATCGGCGGCCCAGCCCTATCTCGCGGCTGTCATTCTGCTGCTGGCGGCACTCTGCGCGGTCGGGCTCGACGGCGTCGGCAGCATCCCGTTCTATCGCTCCGTCCACGCCTATGAGCGCCCGCAGATGACGACCGTCTACCGCACCAATCTCGACGGCGCGGATCTGATCTCCTCGGCGGTGTTCGCCCTCTTGCTGACCTTCTTCGATCTGCCTGCGGTCTTCTTGGCGAGCGGGGTCGCATCGCTCGGCGCTTCGGCGCTCGCCCGCTATCTTCCCCGCGGCATGTAGGATCGGATCAGCCCGGGACGGCTTCCACCAGGCGGCGACCGGATTGGGTGAGCTTGCAAACGAGCCAGTCGGGCTTGACCGGATTGTCGAACCAGGGCTCGGCCCAGCCTTGCTCCAGGCAGGCGCGAATGGTGCGCAGATTCATCCGCTGTCCCTGCTCATCGAACAGCGGCAGCTTGCCGCCGGGTTGCCTAAGGCCGCGCCTCAGCCAGCCGAGCTGTGCCGAAGTCGGCTTGGCGCCGAGCACCGCTTTTTCGACAGTCTCGACCGTTTCGGCTGCGCGCCCCATGAACCGCCCTCCGATTGGCTCGGCCGACACTCTAGGGAAATGCGGCAGCTTCGCCAAGCCGGCTCGCATGCCGCCAAGCGTCCACATGCATATTGTGCAGGACGATGCATTGCCGGCATATGACGATGCTGGCATTCTGCAACACCAATCTCGGCGACGAGGCCATCCATTCCCGTGCTCACCGACCGCTCCGCTCGCTTGTCGCTTGGATTCTCCTGCGTCGGCCACAGCTTCTCGCATGTCTTGACGCTGCTCTATCCCACCGTCGTGCTGGTGCTGGAGCACGAGTGGGGCATGCCCTACGACCAGCTCCTGGCCTTGGCTCTGGCGGGTTCGGTGCTTTTCGGCGTAGGCGCGCTGCCGGCAGGATGGCTGGGCGATCGGTGGAGTGCTGCCGGAATGATGGTGGTGTTCTTCCTGGGTTCCGGCGCCTCGGCCATCTATACGGGTCTGGCGAACACACCCTTCGAGCTCGGGCTTGGCTTGGCGCTGACCGGGTTGTTTGCCTCGATCTATCACCCCGTCGGCATCGCCTGGCTGGTGCAGAACGCCAAGAACCGCGGCAAGGCCCTCGGACTCAACGGCGTCTTCGGCTCGCTCGGTGTCGGCCTCGCCTCGCTGTTGGCCGGCGCGCTTGCCGATCTCATCAGCTGGCGCGCCGCCTTCATCGTGCCGGGAGTGGTGTGTTTTGCGATCGGGCTTGCGATGATGCTGCTGGTGCGCGGCGGCACGATGATGCGGAGCAAGGCCGACATCACGCCTGAAGCGGATGCGAGCCGGGCCGATATGTGGCGTGCCTTCATCATCCTATCCGTCACCATGGCGGCGGCTGGGCTGATCTATCAATGCACCTCCTTGGCTTTGCCCAAGCTGTTCGAGGAGCGCAGCCACGGACTCCTGGGCCACGGCGCCATGGGCGTGGGAGCGGTGGTCTCGGTCATCTATCTGTTGTCGGGCGCCTGTCAGCTTTTGGGCGGGCATCTGGCCGACCGCTATCCCCTGCGCATGGTTTATATCGCCACCTTCGCGCTCCAGGCGCCGCTCTTCCTCATCGCCGCCGATCTCGGCGGTGCGGCGATCGCCGGCACCGCGGCGTTGCTGGTGGTCACGCAGACCTTGGGCATTCCCGCGGAGTCGAGCTTGCTCGCCCGCTATTCGCCGGCAAAGTGGCGCTCGACCGCTTTCGGCGCCAAATTCGTGCTTTCCATCGGGGTGAGCGCGGCGGGTGTGCCGCTCGTCTCATTTATCTATGCGTTCACCGGCGGGTTTGATTGGCTGTTTGCGACGATGGCCGGACTCGCCGGCGTGGCGGTGGCAGCGGCGCTCATGCTGCCGCGCGACGGCTCGGCCTCAGACCGGGGCGTGCCGGCCAGCATCGGCAGGCCCGCCGAGGCGGACTAGTCCGTGCGAACCGCCGGACCGACCCGGAGGCCCCCAGTGGCTCGAGCGTGCAGGCGATGACCCCAGCCATCATCCCGTTTTATCGTGAGCGCCAGAAGCTCGAACGCTGCCTTTCGCATCTCCAGCGCCAAACGCGGCCGGTGCGGCCGGTCGTAATCGATAACAACGTCGTCAACCGCTACTTCACCGAAGCGGTCAATTCCGGGCTACGCACGGTGCTCGCTTCCGAGGCGACCTACGCGCTGGTGCTGAACCAGGACATGTATCTGGAGCCTGACGCCGTGGAGCGCCTTACCGACTTTCTCGATTCCACTCCGCGAGCCGGCATCGCAGCGCCCCTGCATCTTTCGACAGCGCAGCCGAACCATGTTGATTTCGCCGCAGGCCAAGATGCCTTTCCTCTTGGCTTCTACCTAAACGGTCCGCCCGAAGCCTTCACTGGCGATCGCGAGGTCCATTGGGTCTCCGGCGCCTGCATGCTGCTGCGCGTGGACGCAATCCGGGACATCGGGCTGTTCGACAGCAACATGCGCTTTCTCGGCTCGGACAGCGACTACTGCTTCACCGCGAGGGCCCGCGGCTGGAGTGTGCACGTGGTCGGCGCCGCGCGCGGTGCGCATGACACCGGCGCCTCGAATGTCGAGGCAGACCAAGCGCTGGAGCTCGTCAAAGTCCAGGACATTCTCTATTTCGCCAGCAAATGGCTGACCGGAGCGCTCTACCGGCACCTGGCGTTCGAGGGCGAGCGCCTCACCGAGGCACGGGTGAGGGAGGTCGTGAGCCATTTCGAGCGCATGCGCGCCGGCTTGGCTGTGACCGGCGGGCTAACGGAGGGACCCACTCAAGCCCCGCTCTGAGCGAAGCGGACCGCTTCCTCGGCGGCGCGAATGAGCGCCCGTGCCTTCGCCCGCGTCTCCTCATATTCGGCATCTGGATCGCTGTCGGCCACGACGCCGCCGCCGGCCTGCACATACATGACCCCGTCCTTCACCAGAGCGGTTCTCAGCGCGATGCAGGTGTCCATCGTCCCATTGGCGGAGAAGTAGCCGACCGCACCTCCATAGATGCCGCGGCGCGAGCATTCCATCTCGTCGATGATCTCCATCGCCCTGACCTTGGGCGCGCCCGAGACGGTGCCGGCGGGAAACCCGGCGATAAGCGCGTCGAGCGCGGAGAGCCCGGGCCGGATCGTGCCTTCGACGTTGCTCACGATATGCATCACATGCGAGTAGAGCTCGATTGCGTATTGCTCGGTCACACGCACGCTGCCGATGGTGGCGACCCTGCCGACATCGTTGCGCCCGAGATCCAGCAGCATGAGGTGTTCGGCTCGTTCTTTCGGATCGGCCAGCAGCTCTTCGGAGAGTGCGCGATCCTCTTCATCGGTGGCACCCCGACGGCGCGTGCCGGCGACCGGCCGAATGGTGACGATGCCGTCGCGCAGGCGAACCATGATCTCCGGGCTGGAGCCGACGATGGCGAAGCCGCCGAAATCGAGGAAAAACAGGAAAGGCGAGGGGTTAAGTCGCCGCAAGGACCGGTAGAGGGCGAATGGCGGCAGCTTGAACGGCACCGCGAAGCGCTGCGAGGGCACGACCTGGAAGACGTCGCCGGCCCGTATGTACTCCTTCGCCCTGGCGACCATGGTCAGATATTCGTCGCGGGTGGTGTTCGAGGTTGGCTGCGGCAAGTCAGCGACCACGGTCGGCGCCTCGCGACGGTAGGGCAGATTGCGCTCGAGGTCCGCCAGCACCTCGCCCAAGCGCTCGCCGGCCTGGTCATAGGCAGCACCGGCATCGACGCCGGCCGCAGGTCGAACCGGCGTGATCACCGTCACCACATCGTCCAGGCGATCGAACACGGCGACGATCGTCGGCCTGACGAACATGCCGTCGGGGATCCCGAGATGGTCGGAGTTGCCGTCCGGCAGGCGTTCCATCTGCCGGACCATGTCATAGCCCATATAGCCGAAGAGGCCCGAGGCCATCGGCGGCAGTTTCGTCGGGAGCTCGATGCTGGACTCCTCGATAAGGGCGCGCAAGGAGACGAGCGCCCCGTCGGAGCAGGGTTCGAAGGCATCGGGTTGGGTCCTGGCGCGGCGGTTGATCTCCGCCTGGTCGCGCCGACAGCGCCAAATGAGATCGGGCTTGAGCCCAATGAAGGAGTAGCGGCCGCGCACCGCACCGCCTTCCACCGACTCCAGGAGAAAGCTGTTGCGCCGTCCGTCGGCGAGCTTGAGCATGGCCGATACCGGTGTCTCGAGGTCCGCCACCAGCGTTGTCCAGACGACCTGAGGACGTCCGGACCGATACACTTTCGCGAATTGCTCGAAGCCGGGCTGAAGCTGCATCAATCGCGAAGGACTAGAAGAGCCGCTGCATAACATCCCGGTCGATCGACACGGGATAGCGCTGACGCAGCGCCGCGCCATAGGCCTCGAGCGTCTCCTGGGAGATCGTGCGCTTGAGCTGGTCGGAGAGGGCTGCAACCTCGTCCTTGGCCTGGGCGGGGTCCGCCGGCTGAATCTCGGTCACCCTCAGCACGACATGACCTTCAGGCGTGGCGGTGTCGCCGATCTCGCCGGGCTTCAGCTGGAACATGCGGGCGACGACTTGGGCGGGCGGCGCATCGGCCCGAGGACCGGCCGATCTGGTCACCGGCGTCGTCGTCGTGATCGACATGCCGGCATCCTGGGCGACCTTGGCGAAATCCTCACCGGCTTTGAGGCGCCCCGCCAGGGCTTGCGCCTTCGCTGTGGCGGCCTCTGCCTGGCGCGCGGCCCTCCACGCCGCCTCGACTTCGCTCCGCACCGTCTCCAAGGGGCGCAGCGCCGGCTGGGTCACCCTGTCGACATGCGCCATGACGTAGCCGCCGTCGGGGGTCTCCGTGAGCCGGCTGTTTGCGCCTTCGGAAGTTTGGAAGAACGCATCGAGCAGAGTCTTGTCCGCCTTGACGGCGTCGACGACCTTGCCAGCCGGATCAACGCCCTGCCGATCAATCTGGGGAAGCTCCACAATCTTGAGCGCCAGCTTCGCCGCCGCATCGCGGGGGCTGACGCCGCCGGCGATCTCATCCTCGAGCTTGGTCGAGAGCTTGTAGGCGAGCTCGCTCGCCTGCTCGATCGCGACGTCGCGCCTCAGGGTCTCGCGCACCTCGGCAAACTCCCGGGTTGAGCCGGGCTCGGTGCGGTCGAGCTTGAGCACATGCCAACCGAGCGGGCTCTGCAGCGGCTCGGTGGTGCCGCCGAGCGGAAGCGCGAAGACGGAATCGGCCAGGCTCGGCAAGAGATCGCCCCGCGACACCAGGCCGAGGCTCAAGCCATCGGCGGGAAGGCCGGCCACATCCTTGGCGACTTGCGCAAACTCGCCGCCGGCTTTGATCGCGTCGGCGACCTTGCGGGCCGTCGCCTCATCGCTAACCAGCATCTGCGAGATCTCGCGCCGCTCCGGTGTGACGAACTCGGCCTGACGCCGGTCGTACTCCTCGCGCAGCTTGGCCTCATCCACGGTGACCTCGCCCGCGAGATCGCCAGGCTTCAAGGATACGTAGTAGCCCTGCCGGTATTCCGGCGCGGTAAATCGGCCGGCATTGTCCTGGTGGTACTTGGCGAGATCTTCGGCGCTCGGAGCCGGAATATCCGCGATGGACGCGCTGGTCACCGTCATGAGCTCCGCCACGCGGCGCTCGAAGCGGTAGCGGTAGAGCTGGTCGACCAAGGGCGCCGGCACGGTCAAGCCGGCGACGACCGCGCCAGCCATCAGCTCACGGGCGAGATCGTGGCGCAGCAAGCTGACGTAGGTCGCCTCGCTGAAACCGGCGTTGCGCAATGCGGCTTCGAATTGCACCGGGCTGAACTGTCCGGTGATGTCGCGGAACGCCGGCTCGCTGCGAATGCGCAGGCGGATAAGATCGGTGCCGATCGAGATGCCGACGCGGCGGGATTCCAGGTCGTAGAGGCGCTCGGCGACGATCTCCTGCACCGTCTGGTCCAAGAGGCCGAATTGGATCGCCTGCTCGGTCGTCAGTCTGCCGCCAAACTGCGTGCGGAGCTGGGCCATCCGCCGCTGAAAGCTCTGGATGACCTCGGGGCCGGCGATCTCGGTGCCGCCGACGGTGGCGACCGGGCGTTCCGGGCGCACGAAGCGGGTGACCATGTCGCCCACGCCCCAGAGCGCGAAGCTGCCGATGAGCAGCGCGAACATGATCTTGGCAAGATAGGAGCCGACGCTGGACCGAAGGGCTTTCAACATGATCGGAACCTTGGGGAGCGTGGATAGGGGCAGGGGCCCGGACCGCTCCCGGCGAAATGGCGCGCATGATAGGGGCGGGCGGAACGCCGCCGCAACGCAGAAATGGTGTTGGATCCATGCTCATGTTAGATGCAAACCAAGCTTGAGGTCCGGCCGATGGCATCTCTGATCGTCGCAAATTGGAAGATGAACGGGCTCGGCAGCGACGGCATCGCGCTTGCGGGCGGTCTTGCCGACCGTAAGCGCGCGGCTCCCGACCTGGCGGCCGAGATCGTGCTGTGCCCGCCGGCGACGCTGATATCGCTGGTGGGCGGCCGGCTGGGCTCGAGCGGGATCGGCCTCGGCGGGCAGGACTGCCATGCCGAGCCCGCTGGCGCCTTCACCGGGGATGTTTCCGCCCCGATGCTCGCCGATTTGGGCTGCCGATGGGTCATTCTCGGCCATTCCGAGCGCCGGGTCGGCCATGGCGAGACCGACGCCGTGGTGCGCTCGAAGGTGACGGCCGCCCACGCCACCGGCCTCACGGCCATCGTCTGCGTGGGCGAGAGCGCGGCCGAGCGCGAGGCCGGTACCGCCCTGGCGGTGGTCGACGCGCAGCTCGGCGGCTCGCTGCCCGAGGGGTCCCGGGCCGACAACACGGTCATTGCCTATGAGCCGATCTGGGCCATCGGCACCGGCCGTACCCCGACCAACGATGACGTCGCCCGGGTGCATGCCTATATCATCGATAGGCTGACCCGGCGTCCCCGGGGGGACCGCCTGCGGGTGCTTTACGGGGGCTCGGTCAAGGCCGGGAATGCCGCGGAACTGCTGGCGATCCCGGGCGTCGCCGGGGCGCTGGTGGGCGGCGCCAGCCTGAAGCTGGACGAGTTCTGGGCGATCTGCCGCAGTTGCCGCTAGCCACGCCCGCCGCCACAGGCTAAAACCGCCCCCTTCGCGGCACTGCCGGCGAAGGTTTGGCTCCGAGGACCGACATGCTGACCGTGCTGCTGCTCATCCATATCCTCATGGCGATCGCCCTCATCGGCGTCGTGTTGCTGCAACGCACGGAAGGCGGCGGGCTCGGGTTCGGCGGCGGCGGTGGCGGCGGCAACTTCATGACCACGCGGGGAACCGCCAATCTGCTCACGCGGATGACGGCGATTCTCGCGACCTGCTTCATGGCCACCAGCCTGTTGCTGGTGGTGCTAGGCAGCCAGTCCGGCCGCCCCCGCTCGATCGTCGACGATCTGCGCACGCCCTTGAGCGTCCCCGCGGTGCCGGCACCGGCGGCCCCGGCGCAGCCGATCCCGACCACTCCGGCGCAGCCGGTGCCGCCCCAGGGGCAGGGTCCCGCTCCTCCCACGCGCTGACGCAATTTACCGGGGACGCGCGACCGATTCCCCGGCTCGCCGGGCGTCGGACCCTCCGGGCGCGGCCTGTCGCCTAGCGTGCTTGGGTCGGGACGGCTTGTTGGTGTAGAACCGAGGTCCATGGCGCGCTTCATTTTCATCACCGGCGGCGTCGTGTCATCGTTAGGCAAGGGATTGGCATCGGCAGCGCTGGGCGCGCTGCTGCAGGCGCGCGGCTACAAGGTGCGCCTGCGCAAGCTCGACCCGTACCTCAACGTCGATCCCGGCACGATGAGCCCCTACCAGCATGGGGAGGTCTACGTCACCGACGACGGTGCCGAGACCGACCTCGATCTCGGGCACTACGAGCGCTTTACCGGAGTGCCGGCACGTCGCTTCGACAGCGTGACCACGGGCAAGATCTATTCGACCGTCATCAGCAAGGAGCGGCGGGGCGACTATCTGGGTGCCACGGTCCAGGTCATTCCCCATGTGACGGACGCGATCAAGGAGTTCATCGGCGCCGAGACCGACGATGCCGAATTCGTGCTCTGCGAGATCGGCGGCACGGTCGGCGACATCGAGAGCCTGCCCTTCCTCGAGGCGATCCGCCAGCTCGGCAACGAGCTCGGCGGCGAGCAGACATTGTTCGTGCATCTGACACTGGTGCCCTACATCCCTTCGGCGGGCGAGCTCAAGACCAAGCCTACCCAGCATTCGGTGAAAGAACTGCAGAGCGTCGGCATCCAGCCCGACATGGTTCTCTGCCGTTCGGATCGACCGATCCCCGAGGATGCGCGCCGCAAGATTGCGCTCTTCTGCAACATCCGCAAGGAAGGCGTCATCCCGGCGCTCGACGTCGACACGATCTATCAGGTGCCGATCAGCTATCACGAAGAAGGCTTCGACACCGAGGTCTGCCGGCATTTCGGCTTGCCCGCGGATCCCCAGCTCGATCTCGCGCGGTGGACCGACATCGTCAACCGCGCGCGCCATCCCGAGGGGGAGGTGGCGATCGCGGTGGTGGGCAAATACACCGTGCTCAAGGACAGCTACAAATCCCTTGCCGAGGCGCTCACCCATGGCGGGCTCGCCAACAATGTGCGGGTCAAGCTCGACTGGATCGACAGCGAGGTGTTCGAGCGCGAGGATGCCGTCCGCCACCTCGAGGACGTGAACGGAATCCTGGTGCCCGGCGGCTTCGGCGAGCGCGGCTCGGAAGGCAAGATCGCCGCCGCCCGTTTCGCGCGCGAGCGCGCGGTTCCTTATTTCGGCATTTGCTTCGGCATGCAGATGGCGGTGATCGAGGCGGCACGCTCGCTGGTCGGCTTGAACGGCGCCAGCTCGACCGAATTCGGGGCTTGCGCGCATCCCGTCGTCGGCCTGCTCACGGAATGGACGCGCGGCAACACCATCGAGCGCCGCAACGCCAATGGCGACATGGGCGGCACCATGCGCCTCGGCGCCTATGAAGCCGTGCTCGCCGAAGGCAGCCAAGTGCGCGAGATCTACGGGGCCGAGCGCATCAGCGAACGCCATCGCCATCGCTATGAAGTGAACATCAACTACAAAGATCGCCTGGAACAGGTGGGCCTCAGGTTCTCCGGCATGTCGCCCGATGGCGAGCTGCCGGAGATCGTCGAGATACCGAGCCATCCCTGGTTCGTCGGCGTGCAGTTCCATCCCGAGCTCAAATCGAAGCCGTTCGCCCCGCATCCGCTGTTCACCAGCTTCGTCAAGGCCGCCGTCGACCGCTCGCGGCTGGTCTGAGCCGTCGATGGTCGCCCCGCGCTCCGTCGCCATCGGCAACGTGCTCGTCGGCAATGACCGGCCGCTGGCGCTCATTGCCGGGCCCTGCGCGCTCGAGAGCCGGGCGCACGCGCTGGAGATGTCGCACGCGCTGGTGGAGATCACCGGCAAGCTCGGTATCGGGCTCATCTACAAGACCTCCTTCGACAAGGCGAACCGCACCTCCATCGGCTCGGACCGCGGCCTCGGCCTGGAAGAGAGCCTGCCGATCCTGGCAGACGTGCGCGAGCGCTATGGCTGTCCGGTGCTGACCGATGTGCATCAGCCCGACCAGTGCCGTCCGGTCGCCGAGGCCGTCGATGTCCTGCAGATCCCGGCCTTCCTCTGTCGCCAGACGGATCTCCTGGTCGCCGCCGCCCGGACCGGTCGGCCGATCAACGTCAAGAAAGGGCAGTTTCTGGCACCCTGGGACATGCGGAACGTGGTGAAGAAGATCGAGTCCGCCGGCAACGATAAGGTCTTGGTCTGCGAGCGCGGCGCCTCCTTCGGCTACAACACGCTGATCTCGGATATGCGGGCCTTGCCGATCATGGCCGAGACCGGTTGCCCGGTCGTCTTCGATGCCACCCACTCCGTGCAGCAGCCGGGCGGTGAGGGGGAGCGCTCCGGGGGCCAGCGGGAATTCGTGGCCGTGTTGGCGCGAGCCGCCGTGGCGGTCGGGGTAGCCGCGGTATTCATGGAGACGCATCAGGATCCCGACAACGCGCCCTCCGATGGCCCGAACATGGTGCATCTAAAGGACATGCCGCGGCTGCTGCAGACGCTGATCGAGTTCGACCGCGTGGCCAAGCAGGCGCGGCCATGAACATTCGCGAGCTGATAGAAGGATCGACCGCGATCCCGGTGCTGACGGTCACCGACGTCGCCGCTGGCGTCGCGCTCTGCCGCGCGCTCTTCGCCGGCGGCCTCACGGTGCTCGAAGTGACCTTGCGCACCCCCCAGGCGCTGGACGCCGTGTCTGCCATCGCCCGGGCTTTGCCCGATGCCGTCGTCGGCGTCGGCACGCTCACCCGAGTCGAGGAGTTTCAACGGGCGCGCGATGCCGGGGCGCGTTTTGCCGTGAGCCCCGGCCTCACCCAGCGGCTTGCGGTCGCCGGTGCGGAGAGCGGCATGCCTTACCTGCCCAGCGCCGTCACCGCCTCCGAGGTCATGGCGGCACGCGAATGGGGCTTTGACACGCTCAAGTTCTTCCCGTGCAAAACCGCCGGCGGGGCGGCCGCGCTCAAGAGCCTGGCGCCGGTATTTCCGGATGTGGCGTTCTGCCCGACCGGAGGATTGACGGCCGAGGATTTCCGCGACTACCTGGCGCTCGCCAATGTCGTGTGCGTCGGCGGCACCTGGATGACGCCGGCGAAGCTGGTCGAGGCCCGGGATTGGCCAGCGATCGAAGCGCTCGCCCGCGCGACCGTCAGCCAGGGCTGAACGCTTCCACCTCGGCGCGGGTGGGACAACCCAGGCGGCTGCCGAAGCGCGTGCATTTGATCGATGCCGCGATGGTGGCGAAGCGACCAGCCGCGGCGAGGCTCTTGCCTTCGGCCAGGGCGAGCGCGAAGGCGCCATGGAAAACGTCACCCGCCGCCAGGGTGTCCTGAGCCTCGACAAGCGGTGCCGGCTCGTGGCGGAGGACGCCCGCTTCCAGCCAATAGAATCCCGCCGGCCCGGCGGTCACGCCCAGCATCGCCGTCACCTCGCGGCTGACGACGTCGAGCGCCTCGGCGAGGTCCTGCTTGCACGCGTAGTCCTTTAGCGCCGGCTCGGAGAAGACGATGTGGGAGGCGTGCGGGATGAGCGCCGCCAATACGGAGCGTGGTGCCAAATCGGCATCCAGCATCGCAATCCTGCCGGCCGCACGCGCGGCGCTGAGGCCGCGCTCGGCCCCGGGTGGCCAGCGGACGTCCACCAGAACCGCATCGAACGTGCCGATCTCCTCGATCGGCAGCCAGTCCGGCGAGGGATCGAGATGCGGGTCGTAATAGGGAACGACCAGGCGCTCGCCCCGGCGGTCGATCAAGATGGCAGAGATCGGCGAACGACCGTTCGCCACCTGGCGCAGCCGCGACACATCGACCCCCTCGCCGCGAAGCTCCGCGATGATGCGCCGGCCGAGCTCGTCCTGGCCGCAGCGTCCCCAAAAATGCGCTTCGCCGCCCAGACGCGCCACCGCGACGGCGGCACTCGCAGCCATGCCGCCGCCGACTTCAAGGCAGTCGAGAGCCTGCACCTTGGTCGGCGTCGTCGGGATCGCATCCACGCGAAACAGCAAATCCCAGGTCACGATGCCGAGGCAAAGGATGCGTGCCATGGCCCTTATCCGACGGGGACCAGAGCGGCGATCAGCAGGGCAACCGTCAGCATCGAAGCGGCGGTCGATATCACGATCGCGGCCGTCGTCGGCCCGAGCAGCGCTTGGTAGCGCTGAGCCATGATGAAGACATTGGCGCCGACCGGAAGCGCCGCCGTGATGGTGGCGATCGCCGCCCAGAGCGGATCGACGTGGAAGACAAAGCGGGCGAGCAGCCACACGAAGAGCGGATGCGCGAACAGCTTGAAGGCGACCATCGTCAGGGTCGGCGGCAGATTGGCGGCGACACTATACCCGGAGAGGCTGGCGCCCAAGGCGAAGAGCGCGCACGGCGTCGCCGCCCCGCTCAGGAGCCGCGTGAAGGTGTCGAGCGCGCGGGGCTGCACAAGACCGAGCTGGCTCCAGCCGAGCCCCAACAGAACCGCCACAATGATCGGGTTCTGCGCCAGCGCCCTCGCCGTCGCCAGCAGCACCCGCAAGCCGCCGGAGTGGCCGCCCCTTGCGAACTCGATGATGATCATGGTGATGGGGAAAAGCGTCATCGAGTGAAAGCTGGTCAAGAGCGTCATCGGCACGACGCCGGCCTCGCCGAACAGGGTGAAGATGAGCGGAATGCCGATCTGCACTGTGTTGGCGAAGGCGGCTCCCATGCCGAGGATCGCTTGCTCCTCGAGGCGGAGGCGGAAGGCGAGGCGGCCTACCGCCATCGCCAGGGCAAACGACCCATAGGCGCCGGCGAAATACGCCCAGAGGATGCCGAGATCGAGGCTGGTCCCATGGGAGCCTTCGGCCATCGTGCGGAAAAGCAGGGCTGGGATCGCCAGGTAATAGACGAAGCTGCCGATCCCCCGGACCCCCTCGGACGCGATGACCCGCAGCCGCGCCACGACATAGCCGGTGAGCACGAGGCCGAACATCGGCAGCACGGTTTGGATTGCGGTTTCCATGGATCCAACAGGCAGGCGGGGGGCCGAGGGTAGCGGCCGGAGCCGGTTTGTGAAACTGCGGTGACGGCAGGCCTGCTTGCCAAGCGGGCCAAGCGCCGCTATCTGTCCGGCTCCCCCTCATCTTGAGCCGGTGCATCCCCATGTCCGCCATCGTCGACATCAAGGCGCGTGAGATCCTCGACAGCCGCGGCAATCCGACCGTGGAGGTGGATGTCGTGCTCGAATCGGGAGCCTGCGGACGGGCCGGCGTGCCGTCCGGCGCCTCCACCGGCACCCACGAGGCGCTCGAGCTCCGCGATGGCGACAAGAAGCGCTATGGCGGCAAGGGCGTGCTCAAGGCCGTCGAGGCGATCAATGGGGAGATCTTCGATGCGCTGTCCGGGCTGAGCGCGTTCGAGCAAGAAGCGATCGACCGCACCATGATTGCGCTCGACGGCACGCCCAACAAGGCGCGGCTCGGCGCCAATGCGCTGCTCGGGGTCAGCCTCGCGGTCGCCAAGGCGGCGGCGAACGACCTGAAGCTGCCCTTGCACCGCTATGTGGGCGGGGTGCATGCGCGCACGCTCCCGGTGCCGCTCATGAACGTGATCAATGGCGGCGCGCATGCGGACAATCCGCTCGATATGCAGGAGTTCATGATCGTCCCCTACGGCGCCGACAGCATGGCGGAGGCGGTGCGGATCGGCTCCGAGGTCTTCCACGCGCTGAAGAAGCTGCTCAAGGATGCCGGGGAGTCGACCAATGTCGGCGACGAAGGCGGCTTCGCTCCCAACCTCAAGAATGCCGACGCTGCCCTCGGCTTCATCGTCAAGGCGATCGAAGCGGCGGGCTACAAGCCCGGCGAGCATGTGGCCTTGGCGATGGACCCGGCCGCCAGCGAGTTCTTCCGCGACGGCAAGTACCGGCTGGAAGGCGACGGCAAGACCCTCGACGCCGCCGGCATGGTCAAGCTCTACGAGACGCTGGTGGGGCGCTATCCGATCGTCTCGATCGAGGACGGGATGGCGGAAGACGATTGGGCCGGATGGAAGGCGCTGACCGAGGCGATCGGCAGCCGTGTCCAGCTCGTCGGCGACGATCTCTTCGTCACCAACCCGGAACGCATCGAACGCGGCATCGCCGATGGTGTCGCCAATGCGGTGCTGATCAAGGTCAACCAGATCGGCACGCTCTCCGAGACGCTGCAGGCGGTGGAAACGGCGATGCACCGGGGCTACGGCGCGGTCATGTCGCATCGTTCCGGCGAGACCGAAGATGCCACCATCGCCGATCTTGCCGTCGCCACCAACTGCGGACAAATCAAGACCGGATCGCTCAGCCGATCGGATCGGACGGCCAAGTACAACCAACTGATTCGCGTGGAAGAGATCCTTGGGCCGGATGCGCGCTATGCCGGACGATCGATTTTCGCCCGCTTTGCGAAATGAATTTAGCGCCCGAATCTGAGTCATTCCGCCAAATTCGGGTGATAAGCATCTGACTCACCCGCAGATTTCGTTGACCATGGCGGATCGCTATGATTCTTTTCCGCCATGTCGATCGCTCGCGAGCTGCGCCGTCGTGCGCGTCATGTCGTCGGACCGGTGCTCGGCATCCTGGTCGCAAGCTACTTCGCCTATCACGCTGTCGAAGGCGACCGCGGTCTGCTCGCCTGGCGCCGGATGGGTGTCGAGATCGCTGAGGCCGAGGCCCGCCTCGGTGTCGTCGCCAAAGAGCGCCAGACCTTGGAGCATCGCGTCTCGTTGCTGCGCCCGGACAATCTCGATCCCGACATGCTGGAAGAGCGCGCGCGCGCCATCCTCAACTTCTCGCGTCCCGACGAGGTCGTCATCCTTTCGCCTCGAGCACCGGCGCGGAACTAACGCCGCCGACGCCACCACCGTCCGGCTCAGCCGCCGATCCGGATCACTCCCCTAGACCGATCGGTCTACTTTCATCGCCGTTGCCCTCGCCGCAGGGTTCGTGGATGGCCAAAAACCCTCCCGTCGAGGGTTCCGGCGACACCTGCCATCTTCGTGGCTGGGCCACAGAAGCTTCACTTTGCTGCAACAGCACAGCGCTATGGTTCAGGTCGGAGCGACGTCGGCAATGCGTTCGCGCCATCGAAGCTTTCCATTCCTTGCGGCGTGTCCAACTGCTTCGAAATTTACCTACATCTGCGCAGAAATTATGCAGGAATGCCCGAGTGTTCTATTGTGCAGCGCACAATGAATACTTGCGCTAGCCTTGTATCGCCTGACCTTTCGCGGTAGGTCTAAGCGCGAGCGCCCTCGGCGGATTTTCACGTCGTCCGTCGAGGAAGAGGGAGACTCCTGATGGCGAAGACCAAGCGCGACGCACGCGCCGCGGAATCGGCGGTGCCTGCGCCCGCCGAACTGTTGAAATATTATAGACAAATGCTGTTGATTCGGCGCTTCGAAGAACGCGCCGGACAGCTCTATGGCATGGGCCTCATCGGTGGTTTCTGCCATCTCTATATCGGCCAAGAAGCCGTCGTCGTCGGCATGCAGTCGGCGATCACGCCCGATGATGCCGTCATCACCAGCTATCGCGATCACGGCCACATGCTCGCCTGCGGGATGGACCCGCGGGGGGTCATGGCCGAACTCACCGGACGCATCGGCGGCTATTCCAAGGGCAAGGGCGGCTCGATGCATATGTTCAGCCGCGAGAAGCACTTCTATGGCGGCCATGGCATCGTCGGCGCCCAGGTCCCGATCGGCACCGGCGTCGCCTTCGCCCAGAAGTACAACGACCAAAAACGCGTATCCCTGACCTATCTCGGCGACGGCGCCGTCAACCAAGGCCAGGTGTATGAGAGCTTCAACATGGCGGCACTTTGGAAGCTGCCCGTCATCTATGTCATCGAGAACAACAAGTACGGCATGGGCACATCGGTGCAGCGCGCGGCGGCGGGTGCCGCCTTGGCCGAGCGGGGGCATCCCTACGGCATCCCCGGCAAGCAGGTCGACGGCATGGACGTGCTGGCCGTCAAGGAAGCGGGCGACGAGGCGGTCGAGCAGGCGCGGAACGGAGCCGGGCCCTACATCCTGGAGATGATGACCTATCGCTACCGGGGCCACTCCATGTCGGATCCGGCGAAATACCGCTCGAAGGAAGAAGTGGAGAAGATGCGCACCGAGCACGATCCGATCAGCCGCGTGCGCGATCTCCTGCAGGCGGCCGGGACGAGCGAGGAGGAGCTGAAACGCCTCGACAAGGAGATCCGCGACGTCATCGCGGACGCCGCTGACTTCGCCCAGACGAGTCCCGAACCGCCAGAATCCGAGCTGTGGACTGATGTATTGGTCGAAGCCTGAGGCCGAAGGTTAAGGGGAACGCATGCCGATCCAGGTGTTGATGCCGGCGCTGTCGCCGACCATGACGGAAGGCAAGATCGCGCGCTGGCTCAAGCATGAGGGCGATCCCATTCGCTCCGGCGACGTACTGGCGGAGATCGAGACCGACAAGGCCACCATGGAGGTCGAGGCGGTGGACGAAGGCACGCTCGGACGGATTCTCGTGCCCGAGGGGACCGAGGGAGTGGCCGTCAATACCCCGATCGCCGTGCTGGTGACCGACGGCGAGGATGCGAGCAAGCTGACGAATGGCGGGGCATCCGCCGCGCCGACGCTGAAACCGGCGCCGGCCGCCGCGGTCGCGGCAACGCCCCGGCCGTCCTCGCCGCCGCCGGCGCCGGTGGAGAAGGAGTATACCGGCAAGACCCAGCCGATGACGGTCCGCGAGGCGCTGCGCGATGCCATGGCGGAGGAGATGCGCCGCGACAAATCCGTGTTTCTCATCGGCGAGGAGGTTGCCGAGTATCAAGGCGCCTACAAGGTGAGCCAAGGGCTCCTGCAAGAGTTCGGCGCCAGGCGCGTCATCGACACGCCGATCACCGAACAGGGTTTCACCGGCCTAACGGTCGGCGCCGGCTTTCTCGGCCTGAGGCCGATTGTCGAGTTCATGACCTTCAACTTCGCCATGCAGGCGATCGACCAAATCATCAATTCCGCGGCCAAGACCCGCTACATGTCCGGAGGCCAGATGGCTTGCCCGGTGGTATTTCGGGGCCCCAATGGCGCCGCAGCGCGCGTCGCCGCCCAGCACAGCCAGTGCTATGCGTCCTGGTTTTCCCACTGTCCCGGCCTCAAGGTGGTGGCGCCGTTTAGCGCCGGCGACGCCAAGGGACTGCTGAAGAGCGCCATCCGCGATCCCAATCCCATCATTTTTCTCGAGAACGAGGTCCTGTACGGGCACAGCTTCGAGGTGCCGATCGAAGGCGATCACCTCGTGCCGATCGGCAAGGCGCGGGTCGTGCGTCCGGGCAAGGACGTCACCATCGTCGCCTTCTCGCTCATGGTGAAGTTCGCACTCGACGCCGCCGACTTGCTGGCCAAAGAAGGCGTCGAGGCGGAGGTCATCGACCTCAGAACGCTGCGTCCGCTCGACACGGATACGATCGTGCAATCGGTGGTGAAGACGAACCGCCTGGTCACGGTCGAGGAGGGCTGGCCCTATGCCGGCATCGGCGCGGAAATCTCGGCCATGATCATGGAGCGCGCGTTCGATCACCTGGACGCCCCTCCGGTGCGGGTGACCGGCCTCGATGTGCCAATGCCGTACGCAGCGAACCTGGAGAAGCTGGTCCTGCCGTCGCCGCAGCGCGTCGTCGCGGCGGCGAAGTCTGCTCTCTATCGGTCCTGACCTCGGAACCGCCCCCATGCCGATCAAGATCCTAATGCCTGCGCTGTCACCGACCATGACCGAAGGCAACCTCGCCAAGTGGCACAAACGCGAGGGCGACCCGGTCAAGCCGGGCGACGTGATCGCCGAGATCGAGACCGACAAGGCGACGATGGA
The DNA here is from genome assembly GCA_016195085.1 of Pseudomonadota bacterium. Classification (NCBI taxonomy): domain Bacteria; kingdom Pseudomonadati; phylum Pseudomonadota; species Pseudomonadota bacterium. The sequence continues at coordinate 94,215 of JACQAG010000006.1, forward strand.
GGTGGAAGCGGTCGATGAGGGAGTGCTGGGCAAGATCATCGTTCCAGAGGGAACCCAGGCGGTGAAGGTCAACGAGCCGATCGCGCTGATGCTGGCCGAAGGCGAGAGCCCCTCGGCGCTGAGCCAGTCGACGAACGGCGCCAAGCCGGCGCCATCCGCCTCGCCGGCACCGAGCCTGGCCCCGCAGCCGGCGCCGGCAGCACCCGCCCCGACCGCCGTGGCTTCGACGGTAAACCAGATGGCACCCGCGAGCCGCATCTTCGTCAGTCCGCTCGCCAAGCGCATGGCCGCTCAAGCCAAGCTCGACCTGGGCCCGCTCCAGGGCAGCGGTCCCCATGGCCGCATCGTCAAAGCCGATGTCGAGCGCGCGCTCGGCGGCGGTGGGCGCATGCCGGCGCCCGCCCCAGCCGCGGCCGCTCCTCCTGCCGGCGCGCCGTCGCCGCGGGCGGTCGCGGCGGCGGCGTTCCCGGGCGGTCCCGCCTATGTCGAGTTTCCGAACAACAACATTCGCAAGGTGGTGGCGCGGCGGCTCACCGAATCGAAGCAGCACGCGCCGCATTTCTACCTGACGATCGACTGCGAGATCGATCAGCTCCTGAAGCTGCGTGCCGAGCTCAATGCCAAGAACGAGAAGGACGGCATCAAGATCTCGGTCAACGACATGGTGATCAAGCTCGCCGCGCTGGCGCTGAAAAAGGTGCCGGCGGCGAATGCCTCCTTCACCGAAGCAGCGATCCGTCGCTACACCGATATCGACATTTCGGTGGCCGTTGCCATCCCCGACGGCCTCATTACGCCGATCATCCACAAGGCGGACCAGAAGGGATTGGCGCAGATCTCGGCCGAGATGAAGGATCTGGCCGCTCGCGCCCGCGCCGGCAAGCTGAAACCGGAAGAATTCCAGGGCGGCACCTTCTCGATCTCCAATCTCGGCATGTACGGCATTCGCGAGTTCGCCGCCGTCATCAATCCGCCCCAGGGTGCCATCCTCGCGGTCGGCGCCGGCGAGCAGCGCCCCGTGGTCAAGGCGGGTGCGATCGCCATTGCCACGGTCATGACCTCGACCTTGTCGGTCGATCACCGGGTGGTCGACGGCGCGGTCGGCGCAGAGTACCTGCAGGCGTTCAAGAAGCTGGTGGAAGATCCCATCAGCATGCTCCTGTAAGAATGCCGGCCGAACCTGCGTCATCGCGTCTTTGGGGTTGACCCGATTTCCCATTCATTGCGTGCATGCCAGGGACGACGCCGAGGGTCTTGCCGGGACCGAGGCGATCAAGAGAATAACGCCGGGATAGCATGGGATCTGAGGCATGGCTGACACCAGCTTCGATGTGATCGTCGTCGGCGGCGGACCCGGCGGCTATGTCGCCGCCATCCGCGCCGCCCAGCTCAAGCTGAAGACCGCCCTGGTGGAGCGCGAGCACCTGGGCGGCATCTGCCTCAACTGGGGCTGCATCCCGACCAAGGCGCTGCTGCGCACGTCGGAGCTCTACCACCTCCTGCACAACCTCGATCAGTTCGGGCTCACCGCCACCAATGTCGGCTTCGACATCAAGAAGGTGATCAAGCGGAGCCGCGCCGTCGCCGGCCAGCTATCGGCCGGGGTCAAGCACCTGATGCGCAAGCACAAGGTGACCGTGTTCGATGGCCACGGCAGGCTCGCCGGAATGGCCGGAGGCGAGCGCAAGGTCGCGGTGAGCAAGGACGGCAAGCCGGTCGCCGATCTCACGGCAAGGCACGTCATCCTGGCGACCGGCGCCAGGGCGAAATCGCTGCCCGGGCTCGAGCCCGACGGCAAGCTCATCTGGACCTACAAGGAGGCCATGGTTCCCGAGAGCATGCCGAAGTCGCTGCTGGTCGTCGGCTCCGGCGCCATCGGCATCGAGTTCGCCAGCTTCTACCGCACCCTCGGCGCCGAGGTGACCGTCGTCGAGGTGCTGGATCGGGTGCTCCCGGTCGAGGACGAGGAGATATCCCTCTTCGCGCGCAAGGCATTCGAGAAGCAAGGCATGAAGATCCACACCGGGGCCACGGTGAAGGGTTTGAAGAAGAGCAGCAATATGGTCGCAGCCCAGATCGAGGTCGGCGGCAAAGCGAGCGAGCCTTCCTTCGAGCGGGTGATCCTTGCCATCGGCATCGTCGGCAACGTGGAGAATATCGGCCTTGAAGGCACCAAGGTGAAGGTCGAGAAGACGCATGTGATGAGCGGACCCTACATGGAGACCGGCGAGCCCGGGGTGTATGCGATCGGCGATCTCGTGGGCCCGCCTTGGCTGGCCCATAAAGCGATGCATGAGGGCGTCCTCTGTGTCGAGAAGATCGCCGGGCTCAACGATGTGCATCCTCTCGATATGAGCCTGATACCGGGCTGCACCTACTGCTCGCCCCAGGTGGCGAGCGTCGGCCTGACGGAGGCCAAGGCGAAGGCGGCGGGCTTTGAGGTCCGGGTCGGTCGCTTCCCCTATCTCGGCAACGGCAAGGCGATCGCGCTTGGCGAGCCCGAAGGCCTGGTCAAGACCGTGTTCGACGCCAAGACCGGCGAGCTTCTGGGCGCGCATATGATCGGGGCGGAAGTGACCGAGCTCATCCAGGGCTACACCATCGCCCGCACCCTCGAAGCCACCGAGGCCGAGCTCATGCACGCGATCTTCCCGCATCCGACACTCTCTGAGGCAATGCATGAAAGCGTGCTTGACGCCTATGGCAAGGCGCTCCACTTCTAGACAGTCCTCGACGCGTGCCGGCCGGCGATGCCGGTGGAATCCAGGGGCCCATGACCTCGACGCCGCTTCGACACCCCGAGAAGGCGCACCGGCCCGACCAGCCGATGTTGCGGAAGCCCGCCTGGATTCGGGTGAAGGCGCCGGTCAGCCGCGAGTACCAGGAAACCCGCCAGCTCATGCGCCGGCTCAATCTCAACACGGTGTGCGAAGAAGCCGGCTGTCCCAATATCGGCGAGTGCTGGCAGCAGAAGCACGCCACCGTGATGATTCTGGGCAGCATCTGCACGCGGGCCTGCGCCTTCTGCAACGTGGCGACCGGCAAGCCGCTGGCGCTCGATCCGCATGAGCCCGAGCACGTCGCCGAGGCTGTGGGCGAGCTTGGCCTCGCCCATGTGGTCGTGACCTCGGTCGACCGCGACGATCTCGACGATGGCGGTGCCGGACATTTTGCCAAGGTGATCAAGGCGATCCGCGCCCGGGCGCAAGGCACCACGATCGAAGTGCTGACGCCGGATTTCCTGCGCAAGGACGGAGCGATCGAGACCGTGGTCGAGGCCGGCCCCGACGTCTACAACCACAATCTCGAGACCGTGCCCCGCCTCTATCACACGGTGCGGCCGGGGGCCCGCTATTTCGCCTCGCTTAAGCTCCTGGACCGGGTGAAACAGTTGAACCCGGCGCTGTTCACCAAGTCCGGCTTGATGGTGGGGTTGGGCGAGAGTCGGGAAGAAGTGCATCAGGTGATGGACGATCTGCGTTCAGCCGATGTGGACTTCCTCACCATCGGTCAATATCTGCAGCCGACGCCGAAGCACCACGCAATCGAGCGCTTCGTCACGCCCGCGGAATTCCTGGCCTTGAAGGCGATGGCCGAAGGCAAAGGCTTCCTCCTGGTCGCATCCTCGCCTCTGACCCGCTCCTCCTATCATGCCGGTCAGGATTTCGATCGGCTGCGGCAAGCCCGGACCCAGAAGCTCGCCCAAACGCCGTGAGGCATCGCGGGGCCCGCCGAACGCACGAGGTTGGTTGCCGCTTCGGCTCGGTCGCCCTATAGCCAACGCATGCCGACGCACGCGGAAAAGCGCTTCGTTCCCTATTCGCCCGAGCAGATGTTCGATCTGGTGGCTGACGTGCTGCGCTATCCGGAATTCCTGCCGTGGTGTCTGGCCGCCCGCATTCGCGAGCGCCAAAGCGATGTCTTGCTTGTCGATCTGGTGATCGGGTTCAAGATGGTACGGGAGCGGTTCACGTCCCGCGTCGTCCTCGATCGGCCGGGGCGGACCGTCAACGTCTCCTATGCCGACGGCCCGTTCAAGCACATGGCCAATCATTGGCGCTTCGAGCCGACCCAAGATGGCGGCTGCCTGATCGACTTCTACGTCGACTTCGAGTTCAAGAGCAGCCTCTTGCAGAAGCTGATCGGCGTGCTCTTCAACGAAGCAGTCCGCCGGATGGTCGCCGCTTTCGAGGCGCGGGCAGGTCAGCTCTACGGCGCCATGGACGCACCGGCATCGGCGCCGGAGCGCTCCTAGCGGCGTCTCTTATGGATGAGAGATCAGGTCGCCGATGAGCGCGAAGGCCGCCAGCACGCTCGCCTCGCGCACCGCCCGTCGGTTGCCCGGAAAGACGGCGCGGACATCCCGTGTGGCGCCGCCGCGACGTGTCGCGGCGAGATGCACCAATCCGACCGGCTTCGTCGCCGTAGCACCGCCCGGGCCGGCGATGCCGGTGACGGCGACGGCGATATCCGCATGGCTGCGGGCAACCGCACCCTCGGCCATGGCGCGGGCGACCTCGGCGCTGACCGCGCCATGCGCGCGAATGAGCGCCTCGGCAACCCCCAACAGCTCGATCTTGGCTTCGTTCGAGTAGGTGACGAAGCCACGCTCGACCACATCGGAAGAGCCGGCAATCTCCGTCAGGCTCGCCGCGATGAGGCCGCCGGTGCAGCTTTCGGCCGTCGCCAGCTTGAGCTTGTTCGCCCGACAGCGTGCGAGCAGCTCCTCGGCCTCGCGATGAAAGGTTTTGGTCATTTCATGATCCACAGCACCAGCCGTGCGGCGCCGATCGCATAGAGGGCGGCGACGGCATCGTCGAGCATGATCCCCAGCCCGCCGGTCACTTGGCGGTCGACCAGGCTCACCGGCCACGGCTTCAGGATATCGGCGGCGCGAAAGGCGCAGAATCCGAGCGCATAGCCGAGCAAGGTCTGCGGCAACGAAGCCAGCACCAGCCACATCGCCGCCACCTCATCGACGCAAGCCTGGGGCGGATCCGCCATGCCCGACCGCTTGGCAAAGAGGTCCGTCGCCCAAACGCCGATCAGGAACACGCCGACACCAGCGGCCAGCAGCGCTGGAGCGCCGAAGCTTCGCTCGATCGCCCAGGCGAAGGGGAGCGCGGCGAGCGAGCCCCAGGTACCGGGTGCGAGCGGTATGAGACCGACGCCGAACCACGTGGCAATGAGCGTCGCCGGGTGCCAGAAGCCGAGCTCCTTCATCGCACGCGAACGGTCGCCACGGCTTGGGCGGCGATGCCTTCGCGTCGTCCGGTGAAGCCCAAGCCCTCGGTCGTGGTCGCCTTCACGCTGACGCGGCCGCGCTCGATGGCAAGAATGGCGGCGATGCGCTCTGCCATCTCCTGACGATGCGGGGAGACCTTCGGCCGCTCGCACACGATCGTTAGGTCCACATGCAGGATGCGGCCCCCCCGCGCCTCGACCAGCCCCGCGGCATGGGCGAGGAAGGCGGCCGAGTCGGCGCCGCGCCAACGCGGGTCGGAGGGCGGGAAATGCTCGCCGATATCACCGGCACCAATGGCGCCCAGCACGGCGTCGGTCAGCGCATGCAACCCCACATCGGCATCGGAGTGGCCAATGAGGCCGTGCTCGTGCGGCACACGCACGCCACAGAGCATCACGTGATCGCCGGCGCCGAAGCGATGCACATCGAAGCCGGTGCCCACCCGCGTCTCGCCGGCGCCGAGCGCTTGCTCCGCGCGCAGGAGGTCGCCGCTCGATGTGATCTTCAGATTCTCCTCGCTGCCGGCCACCAGCGCCACGGCAAGACCGGCATGTTCCGCCACCGCCGCATCGTCGGTGAGCGACAAGTCGGACGCGGAACGATGAGCGGCCAAAATATCCGGATAGCGGAATCCTTGCGGGGTTTGCGCGCGCCACAGCCCGGCCCGATCGACGGTATCGGCGACGTAGCCATCGCGTCCGAGCTTGAGGGTATCGGCCACGGGAACCGCGGCTATGGCGCCGGCTGCGGTCGCCAGCGCGTCGATCACCCGGTCGATCACATCGGCCGCGATGCAGGGGCGGGCGCCGTCATGGATCAGCACCAGGGAAGGCGGCTGCGCGGCCAGGCTCTCGAGCCCGAGGCGAACGGACTCTTGCCGCGAGGCTCCGCCGATTACCGGCGCTAGCAGATCGAGGCCGGAGGCCGCCCTTTCATAGCGTTCGCGATCGTCGCCGTGTATGACCGCACGCACCGCGCCGATGCGCGGATGCTCCGAGAACGCTCTGAGGGAGTGGCGCAGCACCGGCTGGCCGGCGAGCGGTTGGTATTGCTTGGGCGCCTCGCCGCCGAAGCGAGTCCCACGTCCGGCTGCGACCACGAGCGCTGCGATGTCGGTCATCGGGCGAACGCTAGTCTAGGGCACCTTCCGCCAGCAACCGAGAAACGACTATAGTCTGCCCATGCCTCACACCGTGTTGCCGAGCCTCCTGGCGCTCTTTGCATTGGTGCCAGCGACCGTGCTGGCGTTGCGAGGCGAGGCGCGCAACACCCGCTATTGGGCAGCGCTGGCGCTCGCCGTTCTCGGCCCGTCGGCTTGGGCGCTCTTGCAAGTCGACGATGCCTGGCGCACCGGACTGGCGGTGACGCTGTGGGTCACCATTGCGGTCACCATGCTGCTGTTTGCCGGTCTCACCATGGTCACGGAAGCGGCGTGGCGGCTGACGACGTTGCTGCTGCCTTACCTCCTGGTCTTGGGAACGCTCGCCACCATATGGGAGCGCCTGCCGGAACCGATGCTGAGCTCAGGCAGCCATGGCGCCTGGATCGTCGTCCATATCCTCGTTTCGGTGGTGACCTACGGGCTCGTCAATCTGGCCGCCGTCGCCGGCCTCGCCGTATTCCTGCAGGAGCGGGCCCTCAAGCGGAAACGGCCGTCCTGGCTCGTCCGGCTGCTGCCCGCCGTGGCCGATGCCGAAGCCTTGCAGGTTCGCCTCCTGGTTGCCTCCCAGATCGTCCTGGGGGTCGGCCTTGCCACCGGTATCAGCGTCTATTACCTGGCAACCGGACGGCTAATCCCGTTCGATCACAAGACGGTGCTGTCTTTGGCCACCTTCGTGCTGATCGCCGTACTCCTGGTTGCCCATTATCGGGTGGGGCTTCGCGGCAGGAGAGCCGCCCGGCTCGTCCTCTTGGCTTGGCTGCTGCTCACCCTTGCCTATCCCGGAGTGAAGTTCGTAACCGGGGTCTTGATGGCGTAACCTGCCGATTCTGCTGCAATGCAGCAAAAGAGTTGCATCGGCCTCCGTCCTTTGCCAATATGCTTGTATTTTATGCACAGAAGGTCCCTGCCTAAATGTTAGGCATTCGCATCGGCACGATCTCTTTACCCGACCCGGTGATCCTGGCGCCGATGTCGGGGGTCACCGACATGCCGTTCCGACGGCTGGTCAAGCGCTGCGGGGCGGCGCTGGTGGTCTCCGAGATGATCGCCAGCGAGGCCATGGTCCGCGAGAGCCGCAAGACTCTGCACATGGTCTCGAAATCCGCCGAGGAGCATCCGATGTCGGTGCAGCTTGCCGGCTGCGAGCCCGCAGTGATGGCCGAGGCTGCCAAGCTCAATGCCGATCTCGGCGCCGACATCATCGACATCAACATGGGATGCCCGGTGAAGAAGGTGGTGAACGGTTATGCCGGCTCGGCCTTGATGCGCCACGAGGAGAATGCCCAGCGCATCATTGAGGCGACGGTCAAGGCGGTCAGCTTGCCGGTCACGCTCAAGATGCGCACAGGCTGGGACGACGCCGACCGCAACGCCCCCAGGCTGGCGAAGATCGCCGAGGACGCCGGCATCCAGATGGTGACCGTGCATGGCCGCACCCGTTGCCAGATGTACGAGGGCAGCGCCGACTGGAGCTTCGTGCGCCGGGTCAAAGAAGCCGTCCGCATTCCCGTCGTCGTCAACGGCGACATCACCAGCCTTGAAGAGGCCGAGCGGGCGCTGGCGCTGTCGGGTGCCGACGGCGTCATGATCGGCCGCGGCGCCTATGGGCGGCCCTGGTTCATTCGCCAAGTCAGCCACTATCTCAAGACCGGCGAGCGCCTGCCCGATCCGCCGCTCGCCCGACAGCTCGCCCTCATCTACGAGCATATGGCGGCGATGCTGGAGCATTATGGAATCGCCACCGGGCTCAAGATCGCGCGCAAGCATATCGGCTGGTATTCGAAGGGTCTGGATGGCTCGGCCGAGTTTCGCTCCCAAATCAATCGCTCCCTCGATCCCAGCCAAGTTCACGAGCTCATTCGGGGCTTCTATGAGCCCCTCCTGGCGCGCCGGGCAGCGTTGGCATGAGCGCAACCGTTCCCTTCGGACGTCACCGCGGCAAAGTCGAGATCGATCCGCTGGCGATCCTGCATGCGCTTAGGCACCCGGTGATCGTCGTGGACGCCGCCGGCCGGCTGAGCGCCGCCAATCCCGCGGCCGAGCAATTCTTCGAGCTCGGCGCCAGCCACCTCATCGGCCGCATGCTGAACCATCTCATTCCTGCCGACAGTCCGGTCTTCGCGCTGATCGAACAAGTCTGCGCCAGCGGCGCCAGCATCTCGGAGTATGGGGTCACTTTGGAGACGCCGCGAATCGGAACGCATCTCGTCACCGTGGAGGTGGCCCCGCTCGCCGAAGCGCCCGATACCGTGGTGCTTTCGATCCATGAGCGCTCTATGGCGCACAAGATCGATCGCCAGCTCACGCACCGCAATGCCGCCCGGTCGGTCACGGCGATGGCGGCGATGCTGGCCCACGAGGTCAAGAACCCGCTGTCCGGCATTCGCGGCGCGGCCCAACTCCTCGAGCAGTCGGGAAAGCCCGAAGACCGCGAGCTCACCCGCCTCATCTGCGATGAGACCGACCGCATATGCGCATTGGTCGATCGCATGGAGGCGTTCTCCGATCCACGTCCGCTGAAGCGCGAAGCCGTCAACATCCACCAGGTGATCGAGCACGCGCGCAAGGTGGCCGAGAACGGCTTTGCCCAGCGCGTGCATTTCATCGAACGCTACGATCCCTCGCTGCCCCCGGTGCATGGCAACCGCGACATGCTGATCCAGGTGTTCCTCAATCTGATCAAGAACGCCGCCGAGGCAGTGCCGGAGCAGAGTGGGGAGATCGTGCTGTCGACCACCTACCAGCAGGGGGTGCGTCTGGCCGTGCCCGGCGCTTCGACGCGGCTGCATCTGCCGCTGGTGGCAACCGTGCAGGACAATGGCGCCGGAATCCCGGAGGATCTGCGAACGCATCTTTTCGATGCCTTCGTCACCACCAAGGTGAACGGCACCGGGCTCGGCCTGGCGCTCGTCGCCAAGATCATCGGCGACCATGGCGGGGTGGTGGAGTTCGACAGCCAGCCGCGGCGAACGATCTTTCGCGTGCTCCTGCCGGTGCACGCCAAGGGGCATAGCGAATGATGGATACCGCTCGCACCATTCTCGTGGCCGATGACGATCGGGCGATCCGCACCGTGCTGACCCAAGCTCTAGCACGGCTCGGGCACGAGGTTCGCACGACGGGAAACGCCGCCACGCTCTGGCGCTGGGTCGAGGACGGCGAGGGCGACCTGGTGATCACCGACGTGATCATGCCGGACGGCAACGGCCTCGATCTCATTCCTCGCATCAAGAAAGCCAGGCCGGAGCTGCGCATCGTCGTCATGAGCGCGCAAAACACCCTGCTCACGGCGGTGAAGGCAACTGAGCGCGGCGCCTTCGAGTATCTGTCGAAACCATTCGATCTGCGCGAGCTGGTGCGTGTCGTGCAGCGGGCGCTCGCCGATCATGGCCCCAGTGCGAACGCGCCGCCGCCGGACGGCCAAAGCGAAGAAGCGCTGCCCCTCATCGGCCGCTCGCCGGCGATGCAGGAGATCTACCGCGTGCTGGCCCGGCTCATGGGGACGGATCTCACGGTCACCATCTCCGGGGAGTCGGGCACGGGCAAGGAGCTGGTAGCGCGCGCGCTCCACGACTACGGCAAGCGCCGCGGCGGCGCATTCGTGGCGGTGAACATGGCGGCGATCCCCCGCGAGCTCATCGAGAGCGAGCTTTTCGGCCATGAGCGCGGCGCCTTCACCGGCGCCACCACGCGCTCGACCGGCCGCTTCGAGCAAGCCCAAGGCGGCACCCTCTTCCTGGACGAGATCGGCGACATGCCGCTCGAGGCACAGACAAGGCTGCTTCGGGTGCTGCAGGAAGGCGAATACCACACGGTCGGCGGGCGCACGCCGATCAAAGCCGATGTCCGCATCATCGCCGCGACGCATCGCGATTTGCGGCAACTGACCCGCCAAGGCCTGTTCCGCGAGGATCTGTTCTACCGCCTGAACGTGGTGCCGATCCGCTTGCCGCCCTTGCGCGAGCGCACCGAGGACATTCCGACTCTGACCAGCCATTTCCTCGCGCAAGCCGCAGCCGAGGGGCTGCCGCCGAAGACGCTGGACGCGCAAGCGATGGAGCGCCTCAAGAGCTATCGCTGGCCGGGCAATGTGCGCGAGCTCGAAAACCTCGTGCGGCGTTTGGCGGCCCTCTATGCCCAGGCGGTGATCGGCGCCGAAGTGATCGAAGCCGAGCTCGCGGAATCGCGGCCGCCGCAAGAGAGCGAGCGGGCCCCAGAGAATGAGGGGTTGAGCCAGGCGGTGGAGCGCCATCTCCGCGGTTTCTTCGCGGCCCATAAGGATGGTTTGCCGGCCTCCGGCCTCTACGACCGTGTCCTACGAGAAGTGGAACGCCCGCTGATCACCCTCTCCTTGTCAGCGACGAGGGGCAATCAGATCCGTGCCGCCGAGCTTTTGGGACTCAACCGCAATACGCTGCGCAAGAAGATTCGCGAGCTCGAAATCCACGTTGTGCGTGGTCTCAGCGTCTTGAAATAGCTCACTTCGCAAAATCAGTGTCGCAGTAATGCGACAGCTGTGACAGTCTTGCATCTATGAGTGACGTATTGGCACGCCCGGTATCCGGCCTGTGGGGAGCCTTGTCCCGCTGGGCGGTCCGGGTGGATTTGGGTCGAAAGCTGGCGGTTGCGCTCGCCGGTGCGGCGCTCGCCTCGGGGATCGCCACCTATGCGGCGTTGACCGGCGCCGGCCCGCTGGCGCGGGACCCGCGCCTGGTGCTGCTGCTGCTCAATGCCGATCTCGTGCTGCTGCTGGCGCTCGGCGCATTGGTCGCGCGCCGGTTGGTGCGGGTCTGGGTCGAGCGCCGGCGCGGTCTGGCCGGCTCCGGACTGCACAGCCGCCTGGTGCTGCTGTTCAGCCTGGTCGCCGTTGCGCCGACGATCATCGTCACGATCTTCGCCGCGCTGTTCCTCAATTTCGGCATTCACAGCTGGTTCTCCGACAAAGTCAGGACCGCCGTCAACGAGTCGCTGGTGGTGGCCCGTGCTTATTTGGACGAGCACCAACAGGCGGTGCGCTACGAAGCCTTGGCGATGGCGAACGACATCAACCGCGCCTTCGCCAGACTGATCGATGACCCGGCTGGCTTCGACCGCGTGCTTTCTGCACAGGCGGCGTTCCGCAACCTCGCGGAAGCAGTGGTGTTCACGCCCGATGGGCAGCTGCTCGCCCATTCGATGTTCAGCTTCGGCATCCAGTTCGAGAATCCCGCGCCGGAATGGGCGATGGAACAGGCACAGCCTGGCGAGGTCGTGATCCTGACGAGCGGCCGCGAAGACCGCGTTCGCGCTTTGGTGCGCCTTGATGTCTTCCCCAATGCGTTCCTGTTGGTCAGCCGTCTGGTCGAGCCGCTGGTGCTCGCCCACACGCAACGTGCGGAGGAGGCGGTCAAGGCCTACCAGCAGACCGAGATCGAGGCTGCGGGAATGCAGATCACCTCGGTGCTGCTGTTCGCCGTGGTCGCTCTCCTGCTGCTGCTTGCCGCGATCTGGACCGGGCTTACCTTCGCCACCAGCCTCGCCCGGCCGATCAGCCATCTCATCGCCATGGCCGAACGCGTGCGCGCCGGCGATCTGGCGGCGCGCGTCGTCGAAGGTCCCAGCGACGATGAGCTCGCCACGCTCGGCCGCGCCTTCAACCGAATGACCGACCAGGTGGAAGCGCAACGCTCGGAGCTGATCGAGGCCAACCGCCAGCTCGACGCACGCCGCCGCTTCACCGAAGCGGTTCTGGCCGGCGTTTCCGCCGGTGTCATCGGGCTCGATGACGAGGGTCGCGTACACCTGCCCAATCGCCATGCCTCGACCTTGCTGGGCGTCGAGCTCGAAGCCTTCATCGGCAAGCACCTTGATGAGGCCGTGCCGGAGATGGCGGAGCTGGTCGGCGCCGCGCGACGGCGTCCGGAGCGGCTGGTCGAGACGCAGATCTCGGTCACGCGCGAGGGACGAAGCCGCACATTCATCGTGCGGCTCGCCGCCGAGCGCCGCGGCGAGGATGCGACCGGTTTCGTGCTCACCTTCGACGACGTGACCGAGCTGTTGACGGCGCAGCGGCAGGCCGCGTGGGCAGACGTGGCCCGGCGCATCGCGCACGAGATCAAGAACCCGCTGACGCCGATCCAGTTGTCGGCCGAGCGGCTGAAGCGCCGCTATCTGAAGGAGATCCAGAGCGACCCGGAAACCTTCAAGGCGTGCACGGACACCATCGTCCGCCAGGTCGGCGATATCGGCCGCATGGTGGATGAGTTCTCCGCCTTCGCGCGGATGCCTGCCCCCGTGCTGCGGCCGATGGTCGTGCAGTCGATCGCCGAGGAAGCGGTGTTCCTGCAGCGCAACGCCGGCAAGCGGCTCTCGCGGGTCGACCTCGACATGCCCGAGCGGCCGCTCTTGCTCACCTGCGATGCGCGCCAGCTACGCCAAGCGCTCACCAATCTGCTGCAGAATGCCGCCGATGCGATCGAAAGCCGCGAAGCCGAGCCCGGCACCACGCTTCCGCCCGGCCGCATCCACTTGTCGGCGCGTCTTCTCGATGGTTCCGTCGTCATCACCGTCGCCGACAACGGCAAAGGGCTGCCTCCGGAAGGCCGCGATCGGCTGACCGAACCCTATGTAACCACCCGTACGAAAGGCACCGGCCTTGGCTTGGCGATCGTCCGCAAGATTGCCGAGGACCATGGCGGAAGGCTTGAATTGGCCGATCGCGAGGGCGGCGGCGCCCAGGTAAGCATGACGCTCCCCGGCGGCGGCTTTGCGGAACCATCGGATCCGGTATTGAAAGCATCAGAAAAGCGGGCAGCAGCGCATGGCATCTGACATCCTGATCGTCGACGACGAAGTCGATATCCGCGCGCAACTCGCGGGCGTGCTCGATGACGAAGGCTTCAACACGAGGCTGGCCGCCGATGCCGACAGTGCGCTCGTCGCCATCCGCTCAAGGCGGCCGAGCCTGGTCATCCTCGACATTTGGCTGCAGGGCAGCCGCCTGGACGGCCTCGAGCTCCTGGATCTGCTGCGCCGGGAAATGCCGCCGGTTCCGGTGGTCATGATCAGCGGCCACGGCACCATCGAGACGGCGGTCGCCGCGATTCAGAAGGGCGCCTACGATTTCATCGAGAAGCCGTTCCAGGCCGATCGCCTGCTGCTGGTGGTTCAACGCGCGATCGAGACGGCGCGGCTCAGGCGCGAGAACGAAGAGCTGAGACAGCGCGCCGGCTCGCTTAGCGAGCTCATGGGGTCCTCGCCGGCGATCCAGCAGGTCCGGAGCGCCATCGAGCGGGTGGCGCCGACCGGCCGCCGCGTGCTCATCACTGGGCCCGCCGGCGTCGGCAAAGAGGTGGCGGCCCGCATGCTGCACGCGAATTCCAGGCGCGCCCATGGGCCGTTCGTCGTGCTCAACTGCGCGATCATGCAGCCCGAGCGCATGGAGGTGGAGCTCTTCGGCGTCGAGAGTGCCAGGCCCGCCAACGGCGAGCCGGGCGGCACCACCGGCGTCAAGATCGGCACCTTCGAGCAAGCCCACGGCGGTACCTTGCTCTTGGATGAAGTGGCCGACATGCCGCTGGAGACCCAGGGCAAGATCGTGCGCGTGCTGCAGGAGCAGACTTTCCGCCGGGTGGGCGGCGACACGCCCGTCGAGGTGGACGTGCGCGTGGTGGCCACGTCCAATCGCGACCTCGCTCTGGAGATCGCCGCCGGGCGATTCCGCGAGGATCTCTATTATCGGCTCAACGTTCTTCCGGTTCGCGTGCCGCCGTTGCGCGAGCGCCGCGAGGATATTCCGATGCTGATCCGGCATTTCCTTGTCCGCTCGGCCGATGCCGCCGGACTGCCGATGCGCGAAGTGGGCGAGGACGCCATGGCGGCCTTGCAATCCTACGAATGGCCGGGAAATGTCCGGCAGATGCGCAACGTCGCCGACTGGCTCCTGATCATGACGCCAGGCGATCCCAACATGCCGATCCGCGCCGACATGCTGCCGCCGGAGATCGGCGCCATCACACCCGCCGTGCTACGCTGGGACAAGGGCGGAGAGATCATGGGCCTGCCGCTCAGGGATGCCCGCGAGCTGTTCGAGCGCGAATACCTCTTGGCCCAGATCAACCGCTTCGGCGGCAATATCAGCCGCACGGCCTCGTTCATCGGCATGGAACGCTCGGCCTTGCATCGCAAGCTGAAGTCGCTGGGCGTCGCCGGCATGGATCGACCGCTCGACCGGCCGATCGATCGCGCACCGATCAAGGTTGGGGCCTAAGCCAGGATGTCTCGCATCGCCTATGTGAATGGCCGCTACCTCCCGCATCGCAACGCCTCGGTGCATATCGAGGATCGCGGCTACCAGTTTGCCGACGGTGTCTATGAGGTGGTGGCGCTGATCAACGGCAGAACCGTGGACGAGGAGCCGCATCTCGACAGGCTCGAGCGCAGTCTCCGCGAGCTGCGCATCGAGATGCCGATGACGCGGACGGCGCTCAAGCTCATCTTGCGCGAGGTGGCCCGACGCAACCGGATCCGGACGGGTCACATCTACACGCAGATCACCCGCGGTGTCGCCCGGCGCGATCACCCGTTTCCCAAGCATGCGACCCCGGCGCTCGTGGTCACCGCCCGGCGCCTGGCGCTGCCGTCGGCCGACGCGGTCGATGCCGGTGTGCGGGTGATCACCATTCCCGACATTCGCTGGGAGCGCTGCGACATCAAATCCGTAGGCCTGCTTCCGAACGTGCTGGGCAAGCAGCAGGCGCGCGAAGCCGGTGCCTATGAAGCCTGGCAGGTCGACCGAACGGGCGCGGTGACGGAAGGCACATCGACCAACGCCTGGATCGTGACCAAGGACGGCGAGCTCGTCACCCGACCGGCTTCCAACGCCATTCTCAACGGCATCACGCGGCTGACGATTCTGAAGCTCGCCAAGGCAGAGGGACTCCGCTTCCATGAACGGACGTTCAGCGTGGCCGAAGCGAAGACGGCGCGGGAAGCGTTCATCTCCAGTGCCACCTCGTTCGTGCTGCCGGTAACCCAGATCGACGATGATGTCATCGGCAATGGCAAGGCCGGATCCTTGAGCATGCGCCTCAGGCGGGCCTATGACGCCTACACCGCTGAGATCCCGGCAACAGCATGATCGTTCAGTGACTTAGCGCGTTATGCTGCGCGCTTCGATTGACCCCGGCACGGCAGGATGTAAATTTCTTGCACTTGGGCCTCCATGGCAGGGCGCCCATGAACCATATAAGCCGGACGAGGGCGGGCCACCGGAAGGGCTCCAACAACACCAATGAAAAGGGGTACGCGATGTCCACCGAAAAGAACCAGAATGTCCAGGACGTCTTCCTCAACTACATCCGCAAGAACAAGACGCCGGTCACGATCTTCCTGATCAATGGCGTGAAGCTCCAAGGCATCGTCACATGGTTCGATAATTTCTCCGTGCTGTTGCGGCGCGATGCGCATTCGCAGCTCGTCTACAAGCACGCGATCTCCACCGTCATGCCGGCGCAGCCGGTCCAGCTCTTCGAGCCGGCGAAGGAGGCGGTCGAGGCCTGAGCTTGAGCGGCGCCACGGCCGAGCGCGGGGCCAACAACGGGCGAGCGTCCAACGGTCGGGTCCTGGTCCTGGAGCCGGCAGGACGCTCGCGCGGTGACGACCCGCGCTCGCCTGCAGCCAAGCTCGAGGAGGCGGTCGGGCTGGCGCGGGCGATCGACCTCGAGGTGGCCCATGGCGAGGTAGTGAAGCTCTTGGCGCCCAGACCCGGCACGCTCTTCGGCATGGGACAGGTCGAGCGCTACAAGGAGCTGATCCTGGCCGAGGAGGTCGGCGTTGCCGTCGTCGACGCGACCGTGAGCCCGGTGCAGCAACGCAACCTCGAGCGCGCCTGGAAGTGCAAGGTCATCGACCGCACCGGCCTCATCCTGGAGATCTTCGGCGCCCGTGCCCGCACCCATGAAGGCGGCTTGCAGGTGGAGCTGGCGCATCTGACCTACCAGCGCTCCCGGCTGGTCAGATCCTGGACCCACCTCGAGCGGCAACGCGGCGGCTTCGGCTTCCTGGGCGGCCCGGGCGAGAGCCAGCTCGAAATCGACCGCCGGCTCATCGGCGAGCGCATCGTCAAGCTGAAGCGCGAGCTCGAAGAGGTGAAGCGCACGCGCGGCCTGCATCGCAAGGCCAGGCGGCGCGTGCCCTATCCCGTCGTGGCTTTGGTCGGCTACACCAATGCCGGCAAGTCGACGCTGTTCAATCGCCTGACCCGCTCGGCGGTCATGGCCAAGGATCTCTTGTTCGCGACCCTCGATCCGACCATGCGCCGGGTCGATCTCGCGTCCGGCCGCTCGATCATCCTCTCCGACACCGTCGGGTTCATTTCCAGTCTCCCGACCCATCTGGTTGCCGCCTTCCGGGCCACCTTGGAAGAGGTGACGGAAGCGGACATCATCTTGCACGTCCGCGACGTCTCGCATCCGGAGACGATCGCGCAAAAAGCCGATGTCGAAGCGGTGCTACGCGAGCTCGGTCTGGAACAGCGGGTCGAAAACGGGCTGGTCGAGGCCTTGAACAAGATCGATCGGCTTGACGGGGAGGGGCGTGCGGCGGTCATGAACGAAGCCCGGCGCGCACCGCATTTCATCCCGGTTTCGGCGACGACCGGGGAGGGGATCGACCGGCTCTTGGCCGAGATCGATCGCCTGCTGGCCCTGCAGCGCCGGGTGGCCGAGGTCGATGTCGATCTCGCCGATGGCGCCTCGCTCGCCTGGCTCTACCGGCATGGGCAGGTGCTGAACCGCACCGATGGCGAGACCAGAGCGCATCTGACGGTGGGGATGGCTCCGGCCGATTGGCAGCGCTTTGAGAAGCGCCGCGCGGATGAAACCTCCCAGCCTCGTTGACAGGTTCTCTTTACGTTGAATAGGGTTGCGGTCGATCGGTCCGTCGGGTCCCGACGGAGTTCGATCGGACCGTCCGAAACCGCTGCTGCTGGAGATGTCATCGATGAAGATCAAACCGTTGCATGACCGCGTCGTCATCAAGCCGGCCGAGGGGGAGAGCAAGACCAGGGGCGGCATCATCATTCCCGACACCGCCAAGGAAAAGCCGGTCGAGGGCAAGGTGATCGCGGTCGGGCCCGGCGCACGGGACACCAATGGCAGGCTCGTCCCGCCCGGCGTGAAGACCGGCGATACCGTTCTCTACGGCAAGTGGTCCGGCACCGAGGTTAAGGTCGGGGGCGAAGACCTGGTCATCATGAAGGAGAGCGACATCATGGGAATCGTGGGCTGACGCCCGCTTTGTCCCAAGGATCCCAAGGGCCGCCAATTCGCGGCCCTTCGATTTTGAGAGAGCCTGCATGCCTCGGACCCTGCTCATGAGCGTCAATATCGATGCCGTGAGTCGTCTCATCCGGGACGTCGCCGCTACCGAGATCATGCCCAGGTTCGACCGGCTTGCGGCCGGCGAGATCGAGGAAAAGGGGCCGGGCGACCTGGTGACGGTCGCCGACCGGGCGGCCGAGCTGCGTCTCGGCCCCGCCTTGGCAGAGCTCCTGCCAGGTTCGGTCGTGGTGGGCGAGGAGGCGGCGGCGAGCGATCCCGGCATCCTCGCCCGTCTCTCCGGGGAGGCGCCGGTCTGGGTCATCGATCCCGTCGACGGCACCGCCAATTTCGCCGCCGGCATTCCGCTCTTCGGGGTCATGGTCGGGCTCATCCGTCGCGGGAGCGTCGTCGCCGGCTGGATCTGGGATGCGCCCGGCCAACGCATGGCGATCGCCGAGGCGGGGGCGGGGGCCCGGCTGAACGGCCGTCGGCTCGAAGTGGCGCCCGCACGCGAGCCTGAACGTATGAGCGGCATTCTCACCTTCCGCACCGGAGAGCGGACGCTGGCGGAGACCGTTGCGCGCAACACGCCCAAAGTCGCCTCGCATCTGAGCCTGCGCTGTGTCGCCCACGAATATCTGCTTCTGGCCGAGGGCCGCATCCACTTCGCCCATTACAACCGCACCTTCCCTTGGGACCATGCGCCGGGCTGGCTCTTGCACAAGGAGGCGGGCGGCTTCGGCCGTCGCCTCGATGGCAGCCCCTATGATCCGGCGGTGATCCACGGCCCGATCCTGTTCGCGCCCGACCCGGAGAGCTGGCAGAGGCTGAAGGCGACCCTGTTCGCGACCTAACCCGCCGTTGCCCGTGACGGCGACGGCGGCTATAGCTCTAGCCCGCCATCACAAATCCGCACAGCCGAGGAGTTCCCATGTCCGAGCAGGCCACGACCACCAAGCCGCGTTCCCTGGCGTTTCTGGGCCTGGGCGTCATGGGCTTTCCCATGGCGGGGCATCTGGCTTCCGCCGGCCACCGGGTGACCGTCTACAACCGCACCGCCGCCAAGGCGAAGGAGTGGGTGAAGAAATACGGCGGCAAGACCGCGGCCACGCCCGCCGCGGCCGCGAAGGGTGCGGAGATCGTGCTGGCCTGCGTCGGCAATGATGATGATCTCCGCAGCATCGTCTATGGCGAGAATGGCGCCTTCGCCGGCATGGCGAAGGGGGCCATCTTCGTCGACCACACCACCGCCTCGGCCGAGGTCGCCCGCGAGCTGGAGGCGGCTGCCGGCAAGAAGGGGGTGGGCTTCCTCGATGCCCCTGTCTCCGGCGGTCAGGCCGGTGCGGTCAACGGCAAGCTCACCATCATGGTCGGCGGCAAGCCGGCGACCTTCAAGAATGCCGAGGCGGTGATGGCGCATTACGCCCGCGCGGTCACCCTCATGGGCCCGGCCGGCGCCGGGCAGCTCACCAAGATGGTGAACCAGATCTGCATTGCCGGCGTCGTGCAGGGCCTGGCCGAAGGATTGAACTTCGCCGCGCGGGCCGGGCTCGACGGCAAGCGGGTGGTGGACGTGATCTCCAAGGGGGCGGCGCAGAGCTGGCAGATGGAGAACCGCGGCTACACCATGCTCGAAGGCAAGTTCGAATTCGGCTTTGCGGTGAACTGGATGCGCAAGGACCTCGGCATCTGCATCGCCGAGGCCAACCGCAACGGAGCGCTCTTGCCGATGACCGCCCTCGTCGACCAGTTCTATAACCATGTGCAGCGGCGCGGCGGCGGGCGCTGGGATACCTCCAGCCTCATCCAACTCTTGGCCAATATCTGAGGAGCTTCGTTCGCACCATGCGAATGGCAGAGGCACGGGCAGGGGAAGCCGAGACCGGCGTCTTCGAGCGCATCGTGGCCCTCCTGGACTCCGGCCGCGCTCTTTACCGGGTGATCGAGCACCCACCTGAAGGACGCTCGGAGCACATCAGCCGGATCCGCGGCAATTTGCCCTCGCAGGCGGCGAAAGCGATGGTGGTTGCGGTCAAGACCCGGGAAGGTCGGCGCTTCGCCTTGGCGATCCTGCCGGGCAATCGCCGGGTCGACTTCGGCGCGATCGCCCGGCAATTCGGCGGCACGAAGGCTTCCTTCGCGGCACCCGAGGAGGCGCGGCGCCTCACCGGATGCGACATGGGAGCCGTGCCGCCTTTCAGTTTTTCTGCGGAGCTCCCGGTCCTGGTCGACCCGAAGCTGCTCGAGCACAATGAGATCGCCTTTAATGCCGGGCGCCTCGATCGCTCGATGTTTCTCGCCACACGCTCCTATCTCGAGATCGTAAAGCCCGCGGTCGCGGAGATCGCCCTGCCGGAGACGACGGAAGCCAAGACGTAAGGTCGGGATCGGCACTTACGCGTTTCTATTCGCCCGCCTTTCGTCGCGCTTCACCGCCTCCCAGAGGGCTTCCATCTCGGCCAGGCTGGCCTCCTTGGGGCTGCGCTTCGAGGCCGCCAGGCGAGCCTCGATGCTCCTGAAGCGCCGCTCGAATTTACCGTTGCAACGCCTTAAGGCAGCTTCGGAATCGACCTGCAGATGCCGCGCCAGGTTGACCACGGCAAAGAGCAGATCGCCGATCTCATCCTCCAGGCGATCCGGATCTCCTTCGGGGAGCTCGGCGCGCAGCTCCGCGATCTCTTCCTCGATCTTGTCGACAACCTGGTTTGCCTCAGGCCAATCGAAGCCGACGCGGCCGGCGCGACGCTGCAGCTTGTCGGCGCGAACCAAGGCCGGCATGGCGAGGCCGACGCCGGCCAGCGCACTCATGTCCGCATCCTTATCCTTGCCTTTGGCGGTGCGCTCTTCGGCTTTCTGCGCCTCCCAGGACGCGGTTTGGGCTTCGGCGCCGGCGACCTTAGCGTCGGCGAACACGTGCGGGTGGCGCCGGACCATCTTGTCGGCGATGCCGCTGGCCACCTCGCCAAAGTCGAACTGCCCGGCCTCGCGCGCCATCTGTGCATGGAAGACGACTTGGAGCAGGAGATCGCCCAGCTCGTCCTTGAGATCGCCGACGTCGCCGCGCTCGATCGCATCGGCAACCTCGTAGGCTTCTTCGATGGTATAGGGCGCGATGGTCTTGAAGGTCTGCTCCAAATCCCAGGGACAGCCGCCCTTGGGATCGCGGAGTTTCGCCATGATCTGCAGAAGACGGTCGAGCTGGTCGGTCATGGGCTCACTCGAGTGACGGGCAAGGGAGGGCGGCGAGGGTAGCCGAGCCGAGCGGATCCGACCAAAGCGGATCCGTCCATTTATCGCATAATGTATATTATGGAAAATTCATTCGCGATGTTTGACTTGACATACCCAGACACCTCAGTTAGTGTTGCGCCATAAGGAGTTTCCGCCATGGCGCCCATTCTTTCTGCCGCTCGTTTCCACACTGAAGAAGCCGCTTTCGAATACGTCGAGGCGCTTCTTTGGCCTACCGGCCCTGTGTGCCCGCATTGCGGCAACGCCGATGCGGCGCGGATTGGGCGCCTCCAGGGCAAGACTACCCGTCCGGGCCTGCGGAAGTGCTACGAGTGCCGGAAGCCTTTCACCGTGCGCATGGGAACCGTCTTCGAGAGCAGCCACGCCCCCTTGCGGACCTGGCTCCAGGCCATGCACCTTCTGTGCTCGTCCAAGAAGGGCATTTCGACCCGCCAGCTTCACCGAACCTTGGGCGTGAGCCTGAAGACCGCCTGGTTCATGGGCCACCGCATCCGCGAGGCCATGAAGCCCCTCCCCGAGGCTTCCGGCCCGCTCGGGTCCGGCGGCAAGACCGTGGAAGCCGACGAGATGTATCTGACCAACTCGCCCAAGACCCGCAAGCGGGCGGACGGCCAGCGACGGTATATGCAGGTCCTGAGCCTGGTCGAGCGCGATGGCGAAACCCGGTCCATGTTCATCGACCATAGCAACATGACCAGCGTTCGGGCCGGCATCTACCGGCACGTTAGCCCTGAGGCCCGGCTGGTCACCGACGCCGCCGCCTATCACAAGGGTGCGCCGGTGGCGAAGCATGAGAGCGTTGACCACTCCAAGAAGGAATGGGTCCGCGGCGACGTTCACACCAACACCCTCGAAGGCTTCTTTTCGATCTTCAAGCGCGGGATGATCGGCGTTTACCAGCACATGGACGCCAAGCATCTCGACCGCTACCTGGCCGAGTTCGATTTCCGGCAGAACAACCGGGCCAAGCTCGGGGTTGATGACGCGGAGCGGACCCGCCGCGCGATCCAGGGCGCCAAAGGCAAGCGCCTGACCTATCAAACGACTGGTAGCCAAGGGGCCTGATCGACGCTGGCTCATGCGGTACTGGCGCCGCTGGAAAGCGGAGCGGGCGCAGTTGGAATTGCCGTTTGACGATGACGAGCCTATATAGGCGCGCATGGCACGGAAGCCTGCGCCCAAGCCCGATGACCCCGAACAGTCCAAGCGGTTCATAAAGATGGCCCGCGAACTCGGGACGGACGAAAGTCCAGAGGCGTTTGATCGGGTGTTCAAAAAGATTGTTCCCATTAAGGGGACCGCTTCGGTTCTTCGAGCCGCGTCGAAAGGGTCAGGAAAAACCCATGGACGTGGTTGAAGACGTCTAGAGCTTGTCCCTCTTGGTAGTTCTCGCGCGTGTGCATGACGTGGTTGCGCCATGCCTCTCGGAAGTATCTGAACTGAGCCGCCGCCTCTGAATAGAACTTGAGATCGGCCACTTTCTTTTTCGATTTCGTAAGCTGTTCCATGCCTTTAATTTTGGATTCGATCTGGTCGATGATGTTCTTCCAGTTTTCGAGATCCAGCGATGATGGAAAGGATACTTTGAGGGTTCTTGCCAGGGCTCTTAGGCCGATTTCGGCCGCTCGCATGGCGTGAAACACCGTGGCTGTATAACTACCAACAGCCAAACAATCTCCAGACGCCGCTATCTCCTTCGACGCGACCGGAAACTTCGTCTTCAATCCCTCACCCAGTTTCAGGCGGTCCCCAAAAAATTGGGTTCGATGGGGTGGCACGAATAAGAACAGCGTGCTTCGCAGCTCGCCCATCATTGCATCGACAAGGATCTGAAATTCCCGCTCTGTTTGCGGCAGATCATCGAGCCTTTCCACCAACAGCTCGGCAGATGTTTCGAGTCCCAGCTTGCCGCAGATTTTGCTCATTTCTGTGAGGCTGCTTTTTAACGATTCCTTCTCAGACGCAGACAACTCCTCATATTCGGTGATGACCTTTGACCGTGCGGCTTGAGCCAAAGCTCCTAGCCCAACCGGAGCGGGCCCCAGTCCGGCCTGAATGCCGGCCGACTCATCCATCTTAACGGTCGTATTGCTAGCCATGTAAAAGACGGTCATCGCATATTCAATGCGGCGTCCGAGATGGATATATCTGGCGGCATAGTCTCGAAGAAGATCCAAGAGACTCACCAATTGAGAGGGGTGAAACAAACCCACTCAACATACCCCTTGCGGCTGGGTATGGGAAGTCGAACATCGCTAATTCATTGGCGATAACGTAACTGGCTCAGTGACCCACGATATATGGCCGATCAGCCCTTCGGTCCGTACTCGATGACGATCTCGGTGTTGGCGAGGTCTATCTGCGGCCGTGTCCGATAGCTCTTGCCCTGGATCTCGATCTTGTCGTGCTTGACGCCCAAGCGAACATTGAACGATCTGGGAATGACCAAGCCGGTCACCTGCTGGCGGTCGCGTTCAAGATCGGCGATGGCTTTCGTTAGCTGCCCAAGCGCTTGGACCGGCTCGGTGATGCGGAGCGTTCTGGTGGCCACTTCCGTCTCCCTTGGATAACTCTGCGCAACAATGCGGCGTGGGCTTAGCTGCCTCACGCAGGCCGGAATTCCATCATCCGCTCCGGTTCCGCCAGCTCGGCAAAACCGAAGGACCGGTAAAGCTCGTGCGCATCCGTGGTCGACAGAATCCATCGCCGGAGCCCCTGAAGATCCGGATGCGCCATGATGCATTGGATCAGCCATCGGCCGAGCCCGCGCTGGCGCTGTTCCTTGACGATGAACACATCGGCGAGCCAGGCCCTGGTCGCCCGGTCGGTGACCACCCGGGCGAAGCCCACCTGGCTCCCGCCCTCGGCGTAGACCCCGAAGCATAGCGAGCCATCGATGATCCGCTGAACCAGCTCAGGGGATATCGAAGTGATCCAATAGGCCTCGTTCGCCAGGAAACGATGGATCAGTTCCCGGTCGAGCCGGGCCGGATCATCCGACACCTCAGTGCCATCGCTACGGCGCCAGGTTTCGACCATTGCTCTTCAAGCCTCCAGCACCATGCCGTCATAGCCCGGCTCGACCCCGGGCGGCAGCTTCGCCCTCAGCTCCTCGTAGTCGAGCCATTGGCCCATATGGGTCAAGACCGCGCGCCGCGGCTGCACCCGCCGGATCCATTCGAGGGTCTGCGCCAGATGGCTATGGGTCGGATGCGGCTCTTCGCGCACGCAATCGACGATCCAGGTATCGATGCCCGCCAACGCGACATAGGCCGCCTCGTCCAGGCGGTGCACGTCGGTGGAATAAGCGATGCGGCCGAACCTGAGCCCCAGCGTCTCGGAGTAGCCGTGATCCTGGCGGAACGGGACGACAGCGACCGATCCGATCTCGAAGGCCCCGTCGATGACACGGGGAACCAGCACCGGCTTGTAGAAGAAGTCGGTGCCCACCTCTTTGAACACGTAGCCGAAGCGCTGGCGAATGGTCTCGAGGGTCGCTTCGGTCGCCCATATGTCCAAATGCGTCCGCATCATCTGGTTGACGCCGCGGAGATCGTCGATCCCATGCAGGTGATCGGCATGGCCATGGGTGTAAACGACGCCATCCAACCGCCCCACGCCCACCCGCAGGAGCTGCTCGCGGAGATCGGGCGAGGTGTCCACCAGGACCTTGGTGTCGCCCTCCTCCACCAGGATGGACACGCGCAGCCGCCGGTTCTTCGGGTTCTTGGGATCGCAGTTGCCCCACTGGTCGCCCACCAGCGGCACACCGCCAGAGCTGCCGCAGCCCAAGATCGTGACGCGCATGGATCAGCTCGGGACGCGGGCAAATACCCGGAAGAAGTTCTCGGTCGAGGCCTTGGCGAACTCGGCGCTGCCCAGCCCCTTGAGCCCAGCCACCGTCGCGGCGGTGTGCACGACGAAGGCTGGTTCGTTGCGCTGGCCGCGAAGCGGCACCGGCGCCAAATAGGGCGCATCGGTCTCGACCAAGAGGCGATCCAAGGGCACGCCGCGCACCGTGTCCCGGAGATTTTCGGCCTTCTTGAAGGTGACGATGCCGGCAAGTGAGATGTAAAAGCCAAGTTCCACAGCTTTTTCAGCAAGCTCGCGGCCAGAGCTGAAGCAATGCAAGAGGCCGGTGAAGGCTCCCTTCGATTGCTCATCGGCCAAGATGCCGGCGGTCTCGGCGTCGGCGTCGCGGCTGTGCACGATCAGCGGCAAGCCGGTCTCCCGGGCGGCGGCGGCATGGGCGCGGAAGCTGCGCTCCTGGGCATCGCGCGGGCTGTGCTCGTAATAGAAGTCGAGGCCGGTTTCGCCGATGCCGACGACCTTGGGATGGCGGGCGAGAGCGACCAGGCGCGCCGCATCCACCGCCGGCTCGCTCCCGGCTTCATGGGGATGGATGCCGACCGAGCAATAGACCTCCGGAAACCGCTCGGCGATGGCGATGATCCGGTCGAACTCCGTCACCTTGGTCGAGATCGTCACCATGCGCCCGACCCCGGCGGCGCGGGCCCGGGCGATGACCTGGTCGAGCTCGGCGTAGAGTTCGGGGAAGTCCAGATGGCAGTGGCTGTCCACCAGCATCAGCCAGCCCCCTTCCCCTTCGCTTTGGTTTTGACCTCGGCGCTCTTCGGTTCCTCGCCGGCCTCGACATAGCGCGGGAACACTCCTTCAGGCTTCGGCAGGACCGTCCCCGGCACCAGCGCGTGCGCGGGCGTGAGTACTGCGAAGCTGCGCCGATCCTCAGGCACGCCAAGCTGATCCAAGATGCGCGCCGCCGATTCCGGCATGATCGGCTGCACCAGCACCGCCAGGTGCCTGATGGTCTCCGCCAGCACCCACAGCACGGTCGCCATGCGCTCGGGGTGTCTTCCGCAACGCCCAGGGCGCCTGCTCATCGACGTAGCGGTTGGCCGCGCCAACCACCTCCCACTCCGCTTCGAGTGCGCGATGGAAGGCCTGCTCGCGATACTCCGCCTGGAGCCGCGCCAAGAGCCCGCCCGCGGCGTCGAGCAAGGTCCGATCGGAATCGTTGAGCGCGCCCGGGGTCGGCAACCTGCCCTCGCAATTGCGGTTCACCTGGGTCAGCACGCGCTGCACCAGATTGCCGAGATCATTGGCAAGGTCGGTGTTGATCCGCCGGATGAGGGCGGCGTGGCTGAAATTCCCGTCGGCGCCGAAGGGCAGCTCGCGCAACAGAAAATACCGCACGGGATCGCGCCCGAAACGGTTCACCAGATCGCTGGGCACGATGAAGTTGCCCAGCGACTTCGACATTTTCTGCCCTTCATTGGTCCACCAGCCATGGGCGAACACGCGGCGCGGCGGCTCGACCCCGGCGGCCATCAGGAAGGCCGGCCAATAGACGCAGTGGAAGCGGATGATGTCCTTGCCGACCATGTGCAGATCGGCCGGCCAAAACGTCTTGTAGTCGGGTGCCGCGGGATCGGGATAGCCCAAGGCGGCGATGTAGTTGGTGAGCGCGTCGATCCACACATACATCACGTGCTTGGGGTCACCCGGCACCGGGATGCCCCAGGTGAAGCTGGTGCGCGAGACCGAGAGATCCTTGAGGCCGCCGGAGACGAAGCTCACGACCTCGTTGCGACGGGTCCTGGGAGCGATGAAGGCAGGATTCGCTTCGTAGAACTTCAGCAGGCGGTCCTGCCAGGCCGACAGGCGGAAGAAGTAGTTCTCCTCCTCCAGCCATTCCACCGCCGCCCCGGTGGGCGCGTTGCCGTCGATGAGCTCGCTTTCGTCGTAGAAGGCCTCGTCGCGCACCGCATACCAGCCGGAGAAGCGGCCGAGATAGAGGTCGCCCGACTCCACCAAGCGCTGCCAGAGCGCCTGGCAGGCCTTGATGTGCCTGGGCTCGGTGGTGCGGATGAAATCGTCGTTCGAATAGTTCATGAGACCGCAGAGATCGCGGAAATTCTCAGACACCTTGTCGGTGAGCGCCTGCGGATCCATGCCGGATGCGGCCGCCGCCTGCGCCACCTTCTGCCCGTGCTCGTCGGTGCCGGTGAGAAAGCGCACCTGGCAACCATCCAAGCGCATGAAGCGGGCGAGCGCATCGCAGGCGAGCGTCGTGTAGGCATGCCCGATATGCGGCGCGTCGTTCACATAGTAGATCGGGGTCGTGACGTAATAACGCCGCGGGGCGGTCATGGTTTCACTCCGGGGCTGCCACCCCTTCCCTCAAATACCCCCGTCACGAACCCGCTCGCCGATCGCCAATTCATGCCCGTTCGTCTTCCAGCGCCAGGAAGACGTTGAGGATGACCTGCTTGCGGTCGAGATTGATGCTGTCGGTTCGGGCGACGAGGCGCCGGCTGTTGTCCCACAGCTCGAGCCAACGATCAAGGCTGCGGCGCCGGGCGAGCCTTCGCAAGAGCGCCGCCTCCCCGGGCAGGATTTCGCCGACTTCGGCAGCGCCGCCGGCTTCGAGCATCACGCGGCGCAGCAGGGTGAAATACAGCTCGGTCACGGTGGCGAACACATCCTCGGCCCCGGCGCGCGCGGTCTTGTCGGCGAGGCCGTGCAGCGCCTTTACATCCATGCCCGGAATCCGCTCGAGGAGGCCGACGACCGCCCGATAGAGCTCGAGTCCGCCGCCCTCGATGAGCGCCAACGCCCGGCCGATGCTGCCGGCGGCCAGCCGCACCGTGGGCTGGCGCTCGGCCTCGGGCAGATCGGGGGCGTAGCGGGCGAGCAGGCCTTCGACGGCGGACGGCGGCAGCGGCCTTAGCTGGAGGCGGCGACAGCGCGAGCGCACGGTCGCCAGGAGCTGTCCCGAAGCGTGCGAGACCAGGAGAATGAGCGCCTGCGCCGGTGGCTCCTCGAGCACTTTGAGGATGGAGTTCTCGGCGTTGCGGTTCATCTCCTCCGCGCCGTCGACGATGACCACCCGCCAGCCGCCCTGGGAGGGCGTCAGGTGCAGAAATTGCGCGATCTCCCGCGTCTCATCGACGCGAATGACCCGGCGGTCGCGCTTTCGCTTCTCGTCGTATTGGCGCTCCACGACCAGGAGATCGGGGTGGCTGTTGGCCGCAACCAGACGAAAGGTCGAATCCACCTTCGACACGCCGAGACCGGCTGCTTCCATCTGGAACAGCGCGGTTGCGGGCTGGGTTCGCTTCTGCGCCAGCACGAAGCGGGCGAAGCGGTAGGCGAGGGTCGCCTTGCCGATGCCAGGCGGGCCTTCGATGAGCCAGGCGTGCGGCATGCGCCCGCTGCGCCAAGCCTGCAGCAAGCTCTGCTCGGCGCCGTCATGGCCGATCAGGTCAGGATTGTTCCTGGGCTCGGGCGGTCCCGAGGCCGATGCGCCGCGCGCCGTCTGGCTCATGTCAAAGCCAGGCTGAAGGTGCGCGCGACCGCCTCGATCACCCGCCGGTGCACGCCCTCGGCGTCGAGGCAGGCATCGATGACGCGGCAACGCTGAGGCTCCGCCGCGGCGATGGCAAGGAAACCCTGGCGCAGCCGCTCGTGAAAGCGGCGATCCATGCGCTCGAAGCGCGTTTCCTCGCCGCTGCGGGCGAGCGCCCGGCCGAGGCCCACTTCCACCGGCAAATCCAGCACCAGGGTCAGGTCGGGCCTGGTATCGCCGACCGCGAAGCGATGCAGAGCCTCGATCGACGCCAGCTTCACGCCGCGCCCATAGCCTTGATAGGCGGTGGTGGAATCGGTGAAGCGGTCGGAGACGACCCAACGCCCGCTCGCCAGGGCCGGTTCGATGGTGCGAACGACATGGTCGCGGCGCGCCGCCGTCATCAGCAACGCCTCGGTCTCGCCGTCCCAGCGGCCGGTCGCCCCGGAGACGAGGAGTGCCCGGATCGCCTCGGCTCCCGGAGAGCCGCCGGGCTCGCGCGTGGCGATGGCGGCAATCCCCTGGGCGCCCAGCCACTCGGCCAGGCGGTGGACCTGGGTGGTCTTGCCGGCCCCCTCCCCGCCTTCGAAGCTGATGAAACGTGCGCGCATATCTCCCGCAGTCTACAACAGGGGAGACCGCAATCCCGAGGGAAGACCTTCCGGATCTTGGCCGCGGAAACCGCTTGGCGCTACTGCTTGATCGGTGCAGCACCCCAGATCAGATAGGAAACCGCCGCGCCGATGCGCCCGATCGGACCGAGCTTGTCGACTGCGGCGCTGGCGACCAGAGGCAGCTCCCGCCTCTCGATGCCCGGCGCGGTCACCACCAGCTTGCCGATCTCCTGGCCTTTGGCAATCGGAGCGGCAATAGGCTCCTCATAGACCGCCGTCACCTTCATGTCGCGCCGCGCGCGGCGCGGCAAGGTCACGCTCAGATCCTGGGCGGCGACCATGGGCACACTTTTGGCGCCGCCCAGCCAAACGGCGGCGGTCTGCGCGGTGTCGCCGGCCTTGAACAGGGTGTAGTTCTCGAACTCGCGATATCCCCATTCCATCAGCATCTCGGCCTCGCTCTCGCGCGCCTTCATCGAGGGCAGACCGTTCACCACCAAAATGACCCGGCGGCCGCTGCGCTGCATCGAGGCGGTGACGCCGTAGCCGCCGGCATCGGTGTGTCCGGTCTTGAGGCCGTCGGCGCCGCGGCCGCGATAGAGCAAGGGATTGCGGTTGCCCTGCTTGATGCCGTTGTAGGTGAAATCGATCTCGGAATCGTAGTGGTAGTACTCCGGGAAGTTCTCGATCAGGTATTTGGAGAGCATGGCGAGCTCGCGCGCCGTCATCAGATGCTCAGGATGCGGCCAGCCCGAGGCGTTCTTGAAGACACTCTTGGTCAAGCCCAGCTCGCGGGCGCGCTTGGTCATCATCTCGGCGAAGGCTTCCTCGTTGCCGGCGATCGCTTCGGCCACCACCACGCAGGCATCATTGCCGGATTGGACGATGATGCCGCGTAGCAGATCCTCGAGCTTGACGCGGGTCCCGACCATCACGAACATCTTGGAACCGCCCATGCGCCAAGCGCGCTCGCTCACCGGCAGCTCGTCGGTGAGCGCCATCTCGCCGCGCTTCAGGCGCTCATAGACCATGAGCGCGGTCATGATCTTGCTCATCGAGGATGGCGGCATGAGCTCGTCGCCATTCTTGTCCAAGAGCACGGTTCCGGTCTGGAAATCGATCATGAAGGCCTGCCGGGCCTGGGTCTCGATCGTCGGAAAAGCGCTGGAAGCGGGAGCCGAGGACTGCGGCTGCGCCGCCTGACCCTGCGCCGGCGGCTTTTGCGCCGGCGCCTGCCGGCGCGTCTGGGCCAACGCGTCGCCCCCGGTAGCGAGGCACCAGGCCAGCAACCCGAGGACGATGGGACGCATCGCGAAAGACATGCTCATGGCATCACACTCGCTCTTCCTAGGCACTTCGCAATAGCCGACAAAAGCGCCGAAACGGGGGCGCTATTCCACGACCACGCGCGCATCGGGGAAACCGGCGCCGATGACGCGGTCGAGCGTCCGATCGGCCTCATCGGAGGTGTCGAACGGACCGAAACGGACCCGATAGAATTGTTGGCCCCGCACCGTCGCCGGCGCCACGATCGAGCGGCCGACGGTTGCCAACTGCGCGCTCAACCTGACGGCGTTGGCGACATTCTGAAAAGCGCCGGCCTGCACGAAGATCTGCGTCGGGGTGACCGGCACCATGGTGACGGCAGTTTCGCTGGCCCCGGGCAAGGTCGGTTGCGCCGAGGCCGATGGCCCCGGGGCGGCCGGTGCCGGCCCGGTGAGCACGCCTCGCGGCGCTGCCGGCAGCTGCGGCGGCGCCACCGGCACCGCCACACCGGGAAGCGGCAGGCTTTGCACGGCGACCGCCGAGCGGGGGGCCGCCACCGGCAGATCAGGACGGCTCTGCACCGGATCGGCGATGGGATTGCCGGCCGAGGCGACGAGTTGCGGCTCGCTCTGTCCCTTGGTCATGGCTTCGGCGATCTGCCGGCTCTCATCGGCGAGGATCTGGACCCGCACTTTGGCGGTGCCGGGGCGCTCGAAGCCGAGGAGCTGTGCCGTCCGGCGCGACACATCGACGATGCGGCCACGGGCGAACGGCCCGCGGTCGTTGACCCGCACCACCAGCGAGCGGCCGTTTTCGAGATTGGTGATTCGAACCAGGCTCGGCATCGGCAAGGTCCGATGCGCGGCACTCACCCGGTTCAAGTCAAAGAGCTCGCCATTGGCGGTGAGCTTGCCGTGGAAATCCTCGCCATACCAAGAGGCGATCCCGGTCTCGTCAAAGCCGTAATCGGCCTTCGGGTAGTACCAGACGCCGCCGATCTGATAGGGATCGCCCACCTTGTAGATGCCCTGGCCCTTGCCGGAGCTGGGAATGCCCTTGACCGCCTGGGCAGCAAGCTGGGTCTCGGCGCAGCCGCCGAGGAGGGTTGTGAGAAGCGCCGCGAGCACCGCAGCAAATCGAATTCGACGCATTATGTAGTGGTCTCGGGCCGCCTGAATAGCAGATTTAGTAGATTAACCGCCCTCTATTCGATCTGCAAGTTGTCCAACGGCGGTTGCATAGAAAATCGAGGGGTTGTAGCGCATGATCGCACGGTAGTTGCCGTAGACGAGAAAAGCCGGCCCCTCCGGGCCGCCGGGAAGCACCAGCGAGGCAGGCAGCTCGCGCGCCGGTAGCGGCCCGCCATCGGGCCGTCTAGCGCCGAGCGCGTGCCACTCCGGCAGGGGCCTGGCGACGGTAAGACCGACAAGCGCTGCATCAAAGCCCTGGGGCAATTTCACCGCCCGCCCCCAGGTCTGATCCCCCTGCCAGCCATTCTCCTTCAGGTAGTTGGCGATCGAGGCAAAGACGTCGGGGAGCGAGGTCCAGATGTCGCGGCGGCCGCGTTCTTCATAGTCGACGGCGTATTTGAGAAAGCTCGAAGGCATGAACTGGCTTTGGCCCATGGCACCCGCCCAGGAGCCGCGCATCTGCTCCGGGGTTGCATAGCCCGCTTCGACAATACGGAGCGCCTGCATCAGCTCGCCCCGAAAGAAATTGCTGCGCCTGCCGTCATAGGCGAGCGTCGCCAAGGCGGCAAACACCGAAAAATCGCCGGTGAACCGGCCGAAATCGGTCTCGATACCCCAGAGCGCCACGATGAAGCGCGGCTGCACCCCATAGCGTTGGCTGACACGCGCCAAGAGCGGACGGTGCTCGCCCAAGAGCCGCCTTGCCGTCTCTACCCGTCGGTCATTGATCACCCGCTCGATATATTGCTGAAAGGTGAGCGTGACCTCGGGCTGGCGACGGTCGAGCTCGAGCACGCGGGGAATCGGCTGCACCCGGGCAAGCGTCCGATCGAGGGTGGCGGGAGACAGGCCCTTCTCCTCAGCCTCGCGCTTGAAGCCGTCCAACCATTGGGCAAAGGACAGCTCGTTGGCCCGCACGGGCATGGCCGAGGCGGCAATCGCAACCAAGCTCGAAAATGCAACCGCGACCCAGAGCGACAGAGGCGAACTCGGTCTCATGCGAGGAATATTCACCACGAAGGGTAGCCTCGCCAAGCCGGGCGATGGGAAGCCGCTCTATACAAGAGCCAAGGCGCGCCCGCCACACCCATGACAGCCGGGCCGATCCGCGTCCATCCGCAACCGACTCGGGGCGCCGGCCGGCGCAGGCGCGGCTTTCCCTCGGCACCCCTCGGCGGATAGCATCGGCCGGCGCCTGGCATTGGATGGGTGGCCGAGTGGTTTAAGGCACCGGTCTTGAAAACCGGCGTACCCGCAAGGGTACCGTGAGTTCGAATCTCACCCCATCCGCCAATTACAAATAATATCAATATGTTAACAGATTGCCGCCAAAAACCATCCGGCGGCGATTTGATTTTTTGGGACAGTTTTGGGACACTTGGGACAGTAAAAACGCACTCTGGTGTCCCAAGATGGCGAGCATCACGAAGCGCGGCGCGTGGCAATGGCAGGCGAAAATCCGACGCGATGGATATCCATCGCAGTCGAAAACTTTCGACACGAAGGCCGAAGCGCAAGCGTGGGCGCGCAGCGTCGAGAACGAGATGGATCGCGGCGTGTTCGTGTCGCGCATCGAAGCGGAACGCACATCGTTGAGCGACGCACTACAGCGCTACGAGAAAGAGATCACACGCAAGAAGAAGGGTTGGCGACAGGAGACCTATCGCATCAAACAGTGGCGAGCGGATCCGCTAGCGAAACGCGCCCTCGCCTCTCTCCGCAGCGCGGATTTCGCCGAGTGGCGCGACAAGAAGCTCGAAGATGGCCTCGCCGCCAGCACAGTGCGAAATCATCTCAATCTGATTTCGCATCTCTTCACGATCGCAGCCGGAGAATGGAGCCTAGAAGGACTGGTCAATCCGATTTCAACGATACGGAAGCCGAGCTTGCCCAAGGGACGCGAGAGGAGGCTCGCGCGCGAAGAGGAACCCAAGCTGTTCCAAGCTTGCGTCACCAGCCGCAGCCCATGGCTTGAAGGTGTTGTAGGAATTGCGCTTGAGACGGGAATGCGATTGTCTGAAATACTGAACTTGCGCTGGGAATACGTCGATATCGATGCTCGTGTTGCGCGGCTTCCAGACACAAAGAATGGCAGTCCACGAGACGTGCCGCTTTCGACGAAGGCCGTCCGAGTCCTAAAGGGCGTTCCGCGCTCTATCGACGGACAGGTATTCCCCATCACGCCCGATATGCTGAAACAAGCCTACTCAGATGCCGTGAGACGTGCCGGCATCAAGAATCTCACCTTCCACGATCTCCGCCATGAAGCGACGAGCAGGCTCTTTGAAAAGGGACTCGGTATCATGGAGGTGGCGGCGATCACCGGACACAAGACGCTCGTCATGCTGAAGCGCTACACGCATTTGCGGGCGACGGATCTTGCGCGGAAGCTAGGCTAGAAGCGCCACCACGCGGCCACGAGCGCAACGCTGACGACGGCTGCAACAATGCCCAACCGCAACCACCCCCTGCCCCGCTTTTCCGGCTCGAGCGCTGCTGACAGTCGCGCGATCGCGTGGTGCACCGGCACAACTGCGATCTGATGGCGGGTTGCTGCGAGTGTCATGGCGTCGGCCTCGATGCTGATTAAGAGAAGGTAGAGAGTTGCGAGCAAAACAACGACCGTCGCCGATATGGATTTACGCGCATCAGCGTTACCAGTCGCGACGCTATGGTGGTTAATGTCGGATCATCGCCGGATGCTGGCTCCTCCGGCCGTAAACTTGATAGCCGCAGAGCTCGAAATGCTCCGCAATGTCTTTGGCGATAATCTCGAGCGCACCCTGCTCGCGCTGTTTGCGCGTCAACATCGGGGAGCAGCGGAGCGCCATGCGGATGAAGGAGATGACGTCATCGCGGGGCGGCGGCTCAAGCTCCATAGGATCAAGCCTACCGCGAGAACATTGCAGGAACAAGAGGTGAGTGCGGCGCGCTGTATAAAAGGTGTGCATAGGAGGCCGCGGTTGGATTGCCCCAATGCCGGTTTTGGGAACCTTCTGTTATACGCAGAGGGATTCCTGCGTATAACTAGCTAGACGATGGGGAACCTTAGAGAGTTATACTCATTTCTGAATCTAAGTATAACCACACCATGCGATCACCAGTCCCCCAAATCCTTCAGCTCGCCTACGCTGAGTTGCTGCAACGGACATCCGATGCCGATTTCAACCAACAATTTCCTCCAAATGAAACCGGCACCTTCATTTCAAAGAGGATCAAAGATCGAACCTACTGGTACCGACAGGTACGTGACAAAGACGGAGCTCGCAAACAGATCTATGTCGGGCCCGAAACCGATGAACTGCTCACGCGCATTGCAAATCACAAGCAGCGCCGCGACGACCTTGCCGAACGCAAGAATCTAGTCTCGACCCTTCTTAGGTCGGGATATTTCGTCAAACCAACCGACGCGGTTGCACAGATCATGATGGCACTGGCGGATGCGGGCTTCTTCCGCCTGCGCGGTGTCCTCGTCGGCACCATCGCCTATCAAACCTACGGCGCCATGCTCGGCGTTCGCCTTCCAATTCAATCCTTCGCCACCAATGATCTCGATATTGCGCAAGACGCCGCAATCTCGCTTGCGCTGAAAGATGAACATCTCAATCTTCTCGACGTGCTGCGCCGTGTTGACCCGAAGGCGCGAGCCAATCCACACCGCGCCAGCAAGACCGCTACAACTACCTACACGGCGGCCGGAATTCAGGTCGACGTGTTAACCACTAACCGTGGTCCTAACACCGATACGCCACAACTTTTGCCCGCGCTCGGCACGCATGCGACCGCGTTGCGTCACTTAGACCATCTCATTTATCAGCCCGTCCCCGCTGTCCTTCTTTATGACGCCGGCATCCGGGTCACGGTGCCTGACCCAGCCCGATATGCAATTCACAAGCTCATCGTCGCGCAAGGACGACACACAGGCTCGGGAAAGGTCGTGAAAGACCTCATCCAAGCCGAAGCCCTCGTCGATGCTATCTTGCCCGATCGAAACGGCAGTCTTCTCACGGCCTGGAACGAGGCCTATGAGCGCGGGCCCAAATGGCGCAAGGAACTTTTTGATTCTCTCGCCTCATTGGGGTTTGCGGTCCGCGATCGGCTACTCCAGCGCATTGGTGCCCCCCGTGCGCTTGTGCCTGGTGCGGCACTTCACTTTGAAGACATCCGTCCTCGCTACGACTTGGAACGCGCAAGCGTCGTCTTTACTGCCCGTGACCAGGACGGCAATCCAATCTTCTGTGTCATCAGTCGTGAAACACTCGATGACCGCTACGGCGCCGACAAGTTTACGCAGGCCCAACGCGTCGAGCTCTTCCACAAAAACCGTTCTGAGTTCGAGGCCATGCTGCGCCACAAGTATCTAAAGGAGCCGCTCAGCAGCCCCGAGCCGACGCTGTTTCTCGGCACGCTGGAGTTTGAGTCCTTTCGCGCCAAGCTTGAGCCCAGCGCCAAGCGCAAGCGCCGATCGACGTAGCACGGCGATCCCAACATCCTATCACGTGCCCACGGTACCCTTGCGGGTACGCCGGTTTTGAAAACCGGCAGACCTGCAAGGGTCGCGTGGGTTCGAATCCCACCCCATCCGCCAAACGTCACTGGCGCCGAAGGATGACTTCGTCGAAGCCGACAAGGGTGTTCAGGTCTCCGCCCCGCGAACTCTGGATGTCGTTCGGATTTACCCGTGTTGCTGGAGCCAATAACCCGCGCGGCGGTCAGCAACCTGTCGACAAAAGGGGAAGCACGGTGGTCATTGCCGACCAACCAGTGACCGGCCTTGATCGAAGAAGACGACCTCCTCGGCAAGGAACGAGAAGGTGTGGCCGTCTGAGAGGATGCGCCGCCACAATGGCTCGATTAGGGCGCGATATCCTGGGGATGCGTAGGCCTCAGCCATCTCCGATGCGGAGTCGAACCTGAGCTCCTGCACGCAATCGACGGCGCCCGTTTCGACCGGCCGCGCTCCCGGCAGCCGGAACGAGCCCTCGACCACGTGATTGAGGGTCCAGCCCTTCAGCTTGCCGGAAAAACATTTCGAAGTCTTGAGGATCGCCTCTGCATAGGCGCCCGTCAGCCATGCATCGAACTCATCGCGGCTGACCCCGCTCGCCCGGCTGCAAATGATCATGAGCTTGGCCTTGCCCCTGCCCACGCGCCGCACATCCTCGACCGCGGTCATGGACACGGTGTTGTTCATGTCGATGAAGTTGAGCTCGTCCACGCGGATGCGGTCGCGGTAGATCGACGTCTGGGCAAACGCTTCCTCGTTCGAGCCGTCGCCGGGGATGTGGAACTCGGCGATGCCGGGGTACGGGAAGGGATTGCCGACCGGTCCGTCCGTGATTTTATGATTCTGCGCATACCGCGTCCGATAGGCGGCATATCCGGGCGAATTGGCGACGGTGGGTCCGTGCGTCCCGCGCCAATAGCTGTAGAACGCATCGAGAGACAGGCCCGGGCGCGGCGTGAGGAAGGCGATTTTCCTGAACTGCTTTCGAACCGGCATTCCGCCGCCCTCCTGATCATCGGCCGCTGAACTTCGGCTCTCGCTTGCCGAAGAAGGACGCAAGGCCTTCGTCGAAATCCGCTGTTCGCGCGGTCTTGACGAAGGCCTCGCACTCGATCTCCAGATGAGCGGAGAGGTCGCGCGAGAAGGAGTCATCCATCAGGCGCTTGATCATGCCGAAGGCCGTGGTCGGGCCGGCAGCGAGGCGACGCGCAAGAGCCATCGCCTCGTCTTCGAGCCGCTCGCCTGCGACAGCGCGATTGATGAGACCCAGCCGCAACGCCTCCGCAGCATCGATGCGGTCGGAAAGCATCGCCAGCTCCTTGGCCTTCCGCAAGCCCAGGAGCCGAGGCAGGATCCACGACGCGCCGTCATCGGTCGACGCGCCAATCTTGGCATAAGCCAGCGAGAAGCGCGCGGTGTCGGCGGCGACGACGAAGTCGCAGGCCAGCATCAGCCCGATCCCCGCGCCGGCCACCGCGCCATGCACCATGGCGACCGTCGGAACCGGCGAAAGCGCCAAGCCCCGGATCGCCGGGTGGAAATGCCGCATGGTTCGGTCTGCGACCTCGGCATGCGGGCCGTCGATGCCGGTGAACTTGGACACATCGCCGCCGGCGCAGAAACCTCGCCCTGCTCCTCTCAGTAGGATGGCTCTAACGCCGGCGCCCGTCTCGATCCTCTCCACCGCGGCCAAAAGCGCCTGAGCCAAAGGCACGTCGATCGCATTCAGCACCTCCGGCCGGTTGAGCGTGAGGACCGCCAAGCCATTCTCGATGGAGATCTGCAGTGGTTCGCGGTTGGTCATCGTCGTAAACGCTCAATGAGAAAGCCGGAGCTGTAGCCCGCACCGGCTTTCCATCGAGGTCTGGCTTAGGCCGTCAATTCGTGACCAGCGAGGAGATCACGTTCACGTCCTTGCCTTTGATCTGGTTCACGTTGATGACGACCTGAGACTGCTGCGAGTTGTCGAACTTATAGGTCTGCAGCAGACCCTTGTGCTGGAAGTTGCGGAGAGTCGCAGCGACCTTCTCCGGATCGGTCGTGCCGGCCTTCTTCATCGCCTCGATGACGATCATCACATTGTCATAGCCGGTGATGCCGAACGGGAGCGCCTCGCCGCCCGTCGCCTTCTTGAACTCATCCTTGAACGCGGCAAGCTCCGGCGACGTCGAGGTGGTCGGGCCGGTCGAGATGTAGACGCCGTCAAGGGCCGGACCGGCGGCGTTGATGAAGGTCGGCGATGCCCAGATCACGGCGACGCTGAGGAACGCCGGCTTCAGCTGCAGCTCGCGGTATTGCTTGATCATCGAAACGCCGTCTTCGACGAAGGCGGCGCCGACGACCGCATCCGGATTGGAGGCGCGCACCTTGGTGAGCAGACCATAGAAGTCGGTCGAGCCGGTGTCGAAGTACTCCGCCACCACGACCTTCGAGCCGAGCTCGGTCGCCTTGGCAGCGATCGCCTGCCCAGCGGCACGGCCCCAGTCGTCGTTGCGCCCGAGATAGGCGATCGACTTCGCGCCCTTCTCCTTGATCAGGTACTCGACCGACGGGCTGACGTTCATGATCGAGGTGAGCGTGGTGCGGAAGCTGTATTTGAACTCGGGCGAAACGACCTGTGGCGCGGCGGCAACGAAGCTTATGGCGATGCGCTTATTCTTTTCGGCGATGGGCAGGACCGCCAAGGTCGTGGTGCTGGAAGGAGGGGTGAAGATCACCGGCACATTGTCCTGGCCGACCAGCTTTTCCGCGGCGGCGACCGACCGCTCGGTTTTCGACTCGTCGTCGACGTTGACGAGCTCGATCTTGTACTTTTTGCCGCCGATCTCGACTCCGCCCGCCTTGTTCAGCTTGTCCACGGCATATTGTGTGCCGCCGAGCGACTCCTTGCCGATCGACGCATTGGGACCCGAGAGCGCGAAGATAGAGCCGAGCTTCAGGGTCTCCTGAGCCGATGCAGGCGCTGTCAGGGCCGCGACGGCGACCAGCGTGGCCGCGATCGGGTTGGTGAATCTCGTACGTTTGGTCATGACGTTTCCTTCTCCATCAGTCTGGGTTTGGTAAGAGATCTGCCGGTGTGCGCGCTTTAATGGGACAGCGCTTCGGTCGCGCCGGCGTGCGACTGAAGCGTGTA
This sequence comes from Pseudomonadota bacterium, assembly GCA_016195085.1. Lineage (NCBI taxonomy): Bacteria > Pseudomonadati > Pseudomonadota > Pseudomonadota bacterium. The sequence goes on from JACQAG010000006.1 coordinate 133,253, forward strand.
GGCGACCGAGGGCATCACGCGGCGAGCCCTCCGAGGTAGTTCTCCTGGACGGCAGGATCATCGAGCAGGTCCCTGCCGGTGCCGCTTTTGACCAACCGGCCAGTCGCCAGGACATAGGCGCGATTGGCGAGCTTCAACGCCATGCGCGCGTTCTGCTCGACCAGCAGGATCGTGGTGCCTGCCTGGTTGAGCTCGCGGATGATGCGGCCGACCTGCTGCACGATCGCCGGTGCCAAGCCCAGGGATGGCTCATCCAGCATGAGCAGGCTCGGCCGGCTCATGATGGCGCGGCTGATGGCGAGCATCTGCTGCTGCCCGCCGCTCAGGCTGCCACCCGGCAGACGCAAGCGCTCGCGCAGGATCGGAAAAATGTCGAGCACCCGCTCCATATCCGCCTTCACCGCATTGTCGGTGCGGTAGTAGGCGCCGAGGTCCAGATTCTCGCGAACCGTCATATCGGGGAAAACGTGGCGGCCCTCGGGCACCAATGCGACGCCACGCTTGATCAGCTGAGAGGACGGCAGGCCGGCGGTCGCGTTGCCGCGCAGCGAAATCGTCCCACCGACCGGCTGCAGCATCCCGCAAATGGTCTTCAGGAGCGTCGACTTGCCGGCGCCGTTGGCGCCGATGACGGTGACGATCTCACCCTCGCCGACGGTGATCGAGATGTCGTGGAGAGCCAGCACCGGGCCGTAGGCGACGCGCAGGTTCTCGATCTTAAGCATCGTCGTCGGTTCCCAGATAGGCCTCGATGACCGTGCGGTCGGTGCGGATCTCCGCCGGCTTGCCCTCGGCGATCTTCCGCCCCTGGTCAAGGACAACGATGCGATCGCAGACGCCCATCACCGCGGCCATGTCATGCTCGACCAAAAGCACAGTGACTCCGGTATCGCGGATGCGTCGCACCATCTGAGCGGCTTCCATGGTCTCGCGCGGATTCATGCCGGCGAACGGCTCGTCCAACAGCAGCAGGCGCGGATTCAGCGATAACGCCAAGCCGATGCCGAGCAGGCTCTGATGCGCGTAGGCCATCGAGCCGGCCAGGTTTGCCGCCTGGGAGCCGAGGCCCACGAAGTCCAGGACCGTCCGCAGGCGCCCGCGGGTCTCCCCTTCGACGGCGCGAGCCGGTGCCAGATGCAGCCAGTCCGCCCAGAAGCCGACCCTGTTGCCGGCCAGGAGCGCGGTGCGAAGATTCTCCTCGACGGTGAGCTTGGGGAAAATACGCGTCCCCTGGAACGTGCGGGCGATGCCGAGCGCAGCAATGCGGTCCGGCCGGAGGCCGGTGATGCGGTTGCCTTCCAGTCGAACCTCGCCACCGCTCACAGGAAAACGACCGGAGATCAGGTTGAAGGTCGTCGTCTTCCCGGCCCCGTTGGGCCCGATCAGACCGACGATCTCACCGGCGGCAACATCGAAGGAAACGCCGTTGACGGCGCGAACGCCGCCGAATTCCTTGGCGATCGCGTCGACGGAAAGAAACGGAGCATCAGCCGGCATGGCGCTGCTCCTTGGCTCCGTTGGCCGGCTTGCAGGGAGTCAATTTCGCACGGGCGATTTGAGCGAGACCGACCAGTCCTTGCGGTGCGAACAGCGTGACGAGGATGAGAAGCACGCCCATCATCGCCGGGCGGTAGTGAGTGGTAAAGCTCAGCAGCTCCGGCACATAGACCAAGAAGACTGCTCCCAGCAGCGGGCCGATGAGGGTGCCGACGCCGCCGACCACCACCATGACGATCATGTCGACCGAGGCGGAGATGGTGAACTGGCTCGGTGCCAGCACGGTGAGGAACGGCCCGAGCAAGAGCCCGCCCAATCCCGAGACGAAGGCGGCAATGCAGAGCCCAATCACCTTGTGGCGCATGACCGGGATGCCGACGAATTCGGCCAGGATCTCATCCTCGCGCACCGCGATCAGCATGCGGCCGGTGCGGCTCAGCACCAGCCGCCAGAGTGCCAGCAGGCTCGCGCCCAGGACGACGAGCACGAGGTAGTAGAACGACGTCTTGGTATCGAAGCTGAGCCCCAGGATCGGCTCCGGCGGGGCTACCGGCCGCAAGCCGAGCGGTCCATTGGTCATATCCTGCCAGTTGGCGATGACGAGACGGACGATCTCGGCGAAGGCCAACATGACGAGGATGAAGAACGGGCCCCGGAGCCGGAGGGTCAAGAGTCCGACGAGCGCGGCGACGATCACCACGGCTGCGAGCGCAATCGGAGCCGCAAGCCAGAAGTCGAAGCCGAGCTTGATCCGCAACAGGGCCGAGACGTACGCGCCGATCGCAACGAACGCCGCTTGCCCCAGGTTGATCTGTCCGACGAAGCCAAGAACCAGCCCCATGCTGAGCGCGAGAATCGCCCAGATCAGGGTCAGCGTGAGCAGATAGATCTGGTAATCGCCGAGCGCGGCCGGGGCCGCCGCCAGCAGAAGCACCACTCCGCCGATCAGGACCTTCTTCAGTGCACCCTCCCGAACAGTCCGGAAGGGCGAACGAGTAGGATGGCGATCAACAGGAAAAAGGTGAAGACGTCCTTGAAGGCAAAGCTGATGTAAGCACCGGTCAGGTTCTCGAAGAGGCCGATCGCGAGACCGCCGGCAACGGCGCCGGGAACGCTGCCGAGGCCGCCGAAGATGACAATGATGAAGGCTTTGATCAGAGGCGAGCCGCCCATCGACGGCTCGACGGCATAAAGCGTACCGAGGAGCGCGCCGGCGGCGCATGCCATGGCGCCGGAGATGGCGAAGGCCACGGCCACGATACGGTCGACGTTGAGGCCAATCGCCTCGGCGCCATGGCGGTTCTGGGCGATGGCGCGAAGCGCCTTCCCGATCTTGGTCTTGTACAGCAGCAGATAGAGGCCGACGACGAGCAGCGCCGTAATGCCGAGGACCGCGAGGCGATGGTTGGTCATCACGACGTCGCCGACTTCGACGATCCCGGTAATGCCCGCGCTCATCTGGCGAGGTGCCGTACCCCAGGTGATGATCGCCGCCTCGCGGAAGACGTAGAGGAGACCGAGCGTGGCCAGAATGATCTGCAGCTCGCCCTGGAGGGACGTGAAAGACCCTTGCATCAGCGGCTTCAGCGTCGTGTAGAACATGATGACGCTGACCAGAGCGATGCCGGCCATGGCGAATGGGAGCGCCGCAAAGAACGGCACGTCCAGATAGCTCATAATGGTGAAGGTGAAGAACGCCCCCAGCATCAGCAGCTCGCCATAGGCGAAATTGACGACGCGCGCGGCTCCGAAGATCAGCGTGAATCCCAGCGCCGACAGCGCGTAGATGCCACCGAGCACCAGACCATTGGCGAGCTGTTGCGCTAGCACAGGAAGCGCTCGATCAGCTGGCCGACCGTCGCCGGCGCGTCGTGGTGAAGATTGTGCCCGGTATCGGGTATTCGCTCGAAGGCCAGCGACGGCATCATCTCCCGCCGCGCCGCCAACACCTCGGGATCGCTTCCCGGCGCATTGGCGCGGTGATCGCCAGCGGCGATCCACAGCACCGGAGCACGAATTCGCGACCAAATAGCGCGCCACTCATCCATGTGATGGAGAGATGGCAGTGAGCCCTGATAGCTGGGATCGAAGCGCCATCGATAGCTCCCATCGGCCTGCCGCGAGCTCGAATGCTCGGCAAGGAACATCGCCTTGTCGAGTTCGAGCCTGCGATTGGCATGCCGCAGCCGCTGGGCCATGGCGGCAATCGAGGGATAGGCGATGGGCTCACGTGGCTGCCTTATTCGATCCAAATACCTGCCCAGCACGGCGCTCATGTCCGCCGGCACCTGGTGCAGAGGCGGCCCGAACGCATCCAGGGAGACGAGCTTGCTCACGCGGTCGGGACGCAGTCCGGCATAGATGCTGGCAAGGTTGCCACCCATGCTGTGACCTACGACCGCAGTCGGGCGGTCGCTCAAAACCTGGAGAAAAAGCGCGTCGAGATCGGCGAGGACCTCGTGCAACCAATAGCCCTGCGTGCTCCATTCAGAGCCGCCATGCCCGCGGAAATCAGGGGCGATGACCGACCAGTCCTGCGTCAGCGCGTCGACTACGAACTGAAAGGTGATGGAGCTGTCCCTCCCCCCGTGCAGGAACAGGATCGGTCGCGCGTCGGCCCGGCCCCATCGGCGCAGGTTGTAGCCGACACCGCGAATCGACAGCCGTTCGCAGCGCGATGGCCGTCGCGTCGAATAAATCGGGACCTGATCGTTACCGTCAGCCAGCATGGTCGTGCATCAGGACGACGCGGCCGGCAGCCTTGCGTGCCTCCATGAGGCTGTGCGCCGCGGCCGCTTCGGCCACAGGGAAGCTCGCGGCCACTTCCGGCGTGATCTCTCCTCTCGCCACCAGACCCAGGACCGCTTTGAGGTCGGACAAGGTCGCATGCGCGCTGCCGATGAACTCGAGCTCTTTCAGGATCGCCATTGCCGGGTTGATGGCAACATTGCCCGGATCGACGTTACCGACGATGACCATCCGACCGCCGGCCTTCAACGACCGTACGCTGGCATTGAAGGTGGGCGTTCCAGCGATCTCGATGGCCGCGTCCGCGCCATCGCCGTTGGTTAGCGCCCGCACGTCCTTGTGAAACGCCATGTCCGCCGACACCACCACCTCGCTCGCACCGGCCTCGCGCAATCGCTCGACCTTGGAGGCCGAGCTGGAGACCGCAATCGTCCGAAGCCCCATGAGCTTGGCGAGCTTGACCGTGTGGATACCGACGCCGCCGCTGGCCGCCGTGATCACGACGGTGTCGCCAAGCGCGAGGCGTGCACGGTGCAGGGCGTGGTAGCCGGTGCCGATGGCGCAGCTCACCATCGCCGCAAGATGCAGCGGGATGCCTGCCGGCACCGTTGTGGCGTTCCGCTCGGACGCCAGGACGAACTCGCCATAGCCGCCGGAAATGCCCTCGCCATAGAAGCCGGGACCCGACACGCACAAATTCTCCCGCCCGCTCCGACAGAGTGCACAGAGGCCGCAGGCCAGGCGCTGGATCACGGCGACGCGGTCGTCTGGTTTAAACCGCGTGACCAGCGCGCCGGTTTCGACCACCGTTCCGGCGATCTCGTGACCCATTACCGCCGGCAGCTTGGTGTGCGGGAAGTGGCCGGCACGGTTGAGCAGGTCGTGGCCGCAGACGCCACAGGCCGCCACCCGGATCAGTATCTGGTCGGGTGCGGGAATCGGTCGTGCCACCTCTTCGCAGGTAAAGACGTCCGGCCCGCCGAACCTTGGAAGAACCACGGCGCGCATGGCTAGGCTCTCCTCTGGATCTCGGCCAGCGCCGAGGCGAGCACGCGCTCACGGTGATAGGCAGCATCGCCATAGGAGTATTCGAGCACCTTGGCGCGCCGAAGGTAGAGGTGCAGGCCCAGCTCCCAGGTGAAGCCGATCCCGCCATGGATCTGGATACCCTCGTTGCAGACCTGGCGCGCGGTATCGCCACAGAAGGACTTGGCGATCGAAACGGCCTTGGTCAGCTCCGGCGCCTCCTCGGCGAGGGCCCAGGCGGCGTAATAGGCGGCGGACTGGCTGGCCTCGATCGCCACCGCCATGTCGGCACACTTGTGCTTGATCGCCTGGAACGAGCCGATCGGCTTATCGAACTGTATGCGCTGGGCCGCATAGTCGATGGACCGGTCCAGCATCTTGCCGGCCACACCGGTCATCAGCATCGCGGCGGCGGCACCGCTCGCATCCAAAAGCCGTTCAACCGATCGGCCGGAGGGATCGCCGCCGAGGATTTCGTCGCGGACGATCCGCACCCTGTCGAAGGAGACCTCGTAAAAGCGGCCGGCAGGGTCGAAAGCCTCATGCCGGCGGAGGCTCACGCCACTGCGGCTCGGTTCGCACAGCACGAGGCCGAGTTTCCCGTCAGTACCAAAGCGCGTCGCAACCAGGAGGACATCGGCGGTTTTCGCATGGGGAACCAGGATCTTCCGTCCACTCACGCTCCAGCCGTTTCCGGCCACTTCCGCTGTCATCGCTATATCGTCGGGGCTGAAACCGGCCTCCGCCTCGGCGATCGCCGGCACCATCGTCAGCTTGCCCTCGGCGATCGACGGCAGTAGCTGCGCCTTCTGTGCCTCCGTGCCGAAGCGCGCGACGGCGTCGGTCGAGACGATGGTCTCCACCACCGGCGCCGGAACGAGGGCACGGCCGAATTCCTCTATCACGAGCGCCAGGTCGACGAAGGATAGGCCGAGTCCCCCATGCTCTTCCGGCACCAACATGGAGAAGCACCCAAGCTCCGCCAGCTTCGACCACAAGCGCGGATCACGGCCTTCGCCCGCCATCAAGGCGCTGACCTTCTTCAGATCGTAGCTCTCCTCGAGGAAACCGCGGATAGATTCTCGGAACATGTACTGCTCGGAGCTGAAATCGAAATCCATGGTGGGCGCTACTTCGGCAGGCCGAGCACGCGCTCGGCGATGATGTTGCGCTGGATCTCCGATGAGCCCGAGTAAATGGTGAAGGCACGCGACTGCAGGAAGCTCAGCTGAAAGCGTCCGTCGGCCGGGGACAATGAATCCCCTTCGCCGAGCGGCGCCAGCGGACCCAGCGTCTCCAGTGCAGTCTCGTACATCGACTGCGTCACATGGCTCCAGTAGAGCTTCAGCATCGAAGCGCTTGGGCCCGGCGGTTCGCCCTTCAACGACTTGCTGAAGCTGCGCAGACAGTTGAGGCGCATCAGCTCGATCTCGACCACGGACTTCGCCAGCTTTTGACGCAGCACCGGGTCATCGATGGCTGCCTTGCCGCCGCGCTTCAGGGTCGACGCTGTCTCGAGGAGTTGATCGAGCTCGAGCTTGAAGCGTATCTGGCGGCCGAGCGCATCCTCCGGTCCCCGCTCATAGGCGAGCGTGGTCATGGCGATTTTCCAGCCGCCATTGAGCTCGCCGACCAGGTTCTGCGCCGGCACGCGGACATCATCGAAGAAGGACTCGTTGAACTCGCTCTCGCCGGAGATCTGCCTCAGCGGCCGAATGGTGATGCCCGGTGTCTTCATGTCGACGAGAAGGAAGCTGATGCCCTTGTGCTTCGGCAACGACGGATCGGTGCGGGCCAACAGGATGCACCACTGCGCGTATTGCGCGAAGCTGGTCCAGATCTTCTGGCCGTTGACGACGAAGTGATCGCCGTCGCGGGCCGCCTGGCACTTGACCGAGGCGAGATCGGATCCTGCGTTCGGTTCGGAGAAACCCTGGCACCAGACCTCCTCGCCCGACAGGATCTTCGGCAGGAAGCGCTGCTTCTGCGCCTCGGTCCCGTGATGCAGCAGGGTCGAGCCGGTCAGGTTCCGGCCGATGATGTTGAGCCCTTCGGGTGCCCGCGCCCGCGCCATTTCCTCGGCGAAGATCCCCTGCTCGATCAGCGTGGCGCCGCGACCGCCGTATTGCTTCGGCCAGGCGATGCCGTTCCAGCCACCCTTGAAGAGCTTCTTCTCCCAGTCGAGACGGAAGCGGGCGCGCTCATCCTCATCCTTTGGCTCGAACACGGTCCTGCCCCAGCCCGCGGGCAGGTTCGCTGTCAGCCATCGACGGAGGTCGTCGCGGAACTTGAGGTCTTCGGCGCTGTAAGCGAAGTCCATCGTCAGCCCTCGCTCTGACGAAAATTTGGGGCTCGCTTCTCGCGAAACGCCGCGACCCCCTCGCGATGCTCCGGCGTCGTATAGGCCAGCGTCTGCGCGTAGCTCTCGTAGTCAAGCATCTGCTCGAGCGTCGAGGTCGACGAGCGATTAAGCAGCGACTTTGTCATCGCCAGCGCCGTCGGCGGACCTGCGGCGATTTCGCGGGCGAGTTTCCGTGCCTCGTCCATCAGCTGCGCTGCCGGGACAACATGGTTGGCGATACCAAGCGAGCGCGCCTCTTCCGCGCCGATCTTCTTGGCGGTGAAGCACAGCTCCTTCGCCTTGTTGAGCCCAACGACGCGGGTGAGCAGGTAGAAGCCGCCGAGATCGGGCACGAGTCCGAGCCTCGTGAAGATCTGGCTGAAGACGGCTGCCTCGCTGGCGATCAGAATGTCGGCTGCCAGCGCCAGGTTGAATCCAGCACCGACCGCCGGGCCGTTGACGGCGGCGATCACCGGCTTCTCCAGCATGACTAGAGGGCGAAGCACGTCAGCCAGAATTCCTCGGTGCCGTTTCCGCCGATCCAAGAGCTTCATGTCCGGGTTCATCGACTTGACGTCGGCGCCGGCGCAAAAGCCCCGGCCGGCGCCGGTGATGATGATGCTGACGACGTTTTTGTCTTCCGCCATCTCGCGGATGAGGCTGGACAGTTCCTTGTAGAACTGGTCGTTGGTCGCGTTCAACACCTCGGGACGATTGAAGGTGACGGTCGCGACACCTTCGGACACGTCATAAAGCAGGGTTTCAAAGGACAAAATCGTTCTCCCCAATCATCCCTGCGGCCTCAGACCGCGTCTCAGAATCTTGCCGGTCGGCCCTTTCGGCAGCTCAGGCAGGAAATGGACAGCGGATGGAACCTTGAAATAGGCGAGCTCTTCCTTGCAGTATGCGATGATCGCCTCGGCTGTCGTCGACTGCGGTGTCTGCAGGGCCACGAAGGCGACGGGCGTCTCGCCCAGGGTGTCATCCGGTACGCCGATGACCGCGACCTCTCTCACGCCGGGATGCCGGTAGATCACTTCTTCGATGTCGACCGGGTAGATATTCTGGCCACCGCGGATGATCACGTCCTTCTTGCGATCCACGATGTAGCCGTGTCCGTCCACATCCCTGAGGCCGAGATCGCCGGTATGCAGCCAGCCGTCGCGGATCGCGATCGCGGTTTGGTCAGGCATCTTGTAGTAGCCCTGCATGACGTTTGGACCACGAACACAGATCTCGCCGACTTCGCCCGGCGTAGCCTCGCGGCCGTCCTCGGCCACGAGTCGCATCTCGATGCCAGGCAGCACTTTGCCGATCGACTTCGGTCGCAATACTCGACCGTCAGGGCCGAGCTCGATGTGCTCGAGCGAGACGATTGCCGTTGCCTCGGTGAGGCCATAGCCGGTCATGACCACGGTATCGCGCCCCATGGACGCGTATATCCGCTCCAGGAGAGCCGCCGGTACCGGCGCCGCGCCGGTCATGACCCGACGGATCGACGTCAAGTCGTACCTGGGCGCTTCCGGATGGTCGAAGAGCTTCTGCAGCATGGTCGGCACGCCGGGGAAGAAGGTGCAGCGGTGGTCCTGAATGGCCTTCAGGCAAAGGCCGGCGTCGAACTTCCGCATCAGAACCATGGTGGCGCCGGTCGCCATCAGCGCGTTGATCCCCTGGTTCAGACCGAAGGTGTTGTAGAGCGGCAGTGCGCAAAGCGTGACGGTCGATCCGTCGAGCCCGAGCCAGGCTGGTGTGGGGTCGTAGTTCGCCCGGATATTGGCGATCGAGAGCATCACGCCTTTGGCTTTCCCGGTGGTGGCGCTGGTGTTGAGGAGCAGCCCGATGGCATCGCTAGCCAGATCGACCGGCTCGGCAATCGGATTGCCGGCGTTCTCCAGGCGCGCCGCGGAAACGAGAATGCCCGACTCCTCCTGCGGCGGCAGATCGATCACGACCACACGCCTCATCGTCTCGGTGCCCGCCCGACCAAGCTCCGGGAGGTTGGGCAGGAACTCGCGCCCGATCACCAGGAACTGGAGATCGCAGCTCTGGATCGCGTGCGCGATCTCGTTCTTGCGATAAAAGATGTTGAGTGGGGAGACGATTCCGCCCAATGCGAAGACTGCCTGCTGGAAGAAGATGAACTCGGGCCGCGCGTTCACCATGATCCCGACACGCGAGCCGACATCGACCCCCAAAATCGCAAGACCACCCGCAAGCCGGCGCACGCGCTCGGCGATATCGGCGAAGCTATAGCGTCGCTCTTCGAAGATGAGCGCCGTCTTCGAACCTCGTTCCCGCGCCTGGCGAAATAGGTGGTCGGCGATATTGGCCATATGTGGCCTCTTATTCCGCCGCCGCGCGCGGCGGCGGCGGAACGTGCTTCAGGTCGCCCTCGGTGGAGTCCGGCACGTCGAACCATTCCTCAGGCATGTGCCTGGGAATGCGGAAGTCGTGCGCCGGCACGATGACATCCGAGGCATCCAGCACCTTTTGCATGCTGGCGATCGTCATGCGCTCGCTTTCGCTGCGGATCGAGGGCGGCAGGAAGGTGCCGGTGAGGAACCGCATGGGCTTCTTCGTCGCCCGCGGATCGGCCGGATACCAGTTCGAGTAGTGGTCGCCCAGATCAGTGACTATCGCCGCTCTTCCCTTCTTCGTGGTGATGACGGGAATGTGCATGCCAAACGTATGCCCCGGCACCTTGAGCAGCTGCACGCCGTCCATCAGCTCGAGATCTCCGTCGACGAGCCGGAGTTGCGAAGGTCGTTTGCGGTTGAGGAGACCGATCACGGTTTCCTTCAGATAGAAGATCCGTTGCGTCGCAGCCGGATCGATCGCATGGAACATCTCGTCCCGCTGCAGGACGACGCAGGCCTGCGGAAAGAGATCCAGGTTCCAGGCATGATCGAAATGCAGATGGGTCACGATGATGATGTCAATCTGCTCGGGCTTCGCATCCACCGTCCCCAGGGCTCGGCGGAGCGCGTCGTGGCCACCGCCCTCACTCTCGATGTTGAGGCGCCTCTTCACCTCCGGCGGATCGGGCATGCCGGTGTCGACGAGCAGCCGAACCTTCCCGTTCGTCGCATACCACGTGTGGATCGGCTCGCGAACGATGCCGCCACCCTGGGGAATGAACAGCTCTCCCAGTCTGAGCGAGTGGATCTCGAACATCTGCCGTTCCTCCCACACGAAGCGCTGCGGTTTTCCGCAGTTATCCTGCTTTGTCGTCGATGATCTCGAAATGGGAAATGTCGTCGAGCGAGCCGGTCCGCTTGTCGCGCCAAACCGCACGAACCCGCGTACCCGGCTTCACCAGCTCCTTCGCGCGCTTCATGTCGAGGCCGGCCACAGTATGGATGAGCCGCGTGGTGGCGCCGTCGAGCATGATCTCCGCATAGATATAGGGCGGCGGCTGCTTCTGCCCCTTGAACTCGAGATAGATCACCGACATGGCGCGCACCGTGCCGGTCTGCTTGACCTCGACCCAGGTGCCGGTCGGCTTGTGCGTGATGTCGCAGATCTCGCGCGGCGGCAGGAAGGCGCCATCACCATCCGGTGCGCGCACCCCCATGATGCGCCGATTGGTCTTGATCTCGTCGAAGAGACGGCCGTAGTACGGCCCGAAGGCGTGCTCGTAGTGCAGGTCGAGCGTGTAGGGGACGACCTCGATCGGCGCGGCGGGCGCCTCCAGGGAACGGATCTTGCCGACCGGCGCGTTCGGTGCGGGGCGGAAGCCTTCGATACCGAGAATGCTCTTCTCGACGTCGGGCGCCCAAACCGCCTCGACCCGCATCCCGACCGAAAGGTCCCCATAGGCCGCGCCGACCAGTCGATGCGGGAAATCCACATCCGAGCCATCGATGCGGATGAGCCCGATCATACCGGCGTCGGTTTCGGTGAATGCGGTCAGCGCTCCGGTCGTGGGCGCCTCGATCAGCTCGAACTCGGAGTCGCCGGAGAACGGGCAGAAATCCTGCGCGGGCACCACGACCTTGCCGCTCTTCTTGAACTTGGATCCGACGATGCGACGGCGGCCGATCTCGGCGAGGAAACTCCCAACCGCTTTGCCCGGCGTCAGCGTATAGGGCATCGACAGGACGCTTTTGAACGCCGGCATGTCGATCGGATGAGCGCTCGGGATCGGTAGCATCGCCAGGTCTCCTTAAGCCGCGAGCACGGCAAGCCCGCGCAGATTCGCCCAACCACCGCCGGACTGGGCAAGAGCCAGCTTGGCGCCGGGGATCTGCATCTGGTCTGCCTTGCCCATCACCTGGGAAGCGGCCTCGATCACGCGGATCAGGCCGGCGGCGCCTATTGGATTTGCGCCGGCGCAGCCGCCCGAGGGATTGACCGGGATGTCGCCATCGAACTGGGTCGCGCCGGACTTAATCAGTGCGGCCGCTTCGCCCGGTGCGCAGAGCCCAAGGCTCTCGTAATAGCTGAGCTCGAAGCAGGTATAGGGCTCCTGCACCTCGACCACGTCGAATTGCCGCCGCGGATTGGTGATGCCGGCCGCGCGATAGATGCGGCGCGCCGCGATCGCCAGCGGCTCCGAGACCACCATCGAGCGCGACGGTGCGTTGTCCGCCTCGCAGAAATAGCCCATGCCGCGGATCCAGGCTGGCCGGTCCGTCGACTTCGCGGCCGCCTTTTCCGAGGACAGCACGATCGCCGCGGCCCCGTCGGAGATCGGCGGCACGTCTAGGAGCTTGATCGGCCAGGCCAAGGGCTTGGAGGCCAGCACCTCCTCGACCGTGACTTCCTTCTTTACGTGAGCATGAGGGTTGCGCATGGCGTTCTTACGGTTCTTGACCGCAACCATCGCCGCCGCTTCCTCGGTATGACCGAGCACATCCATGCGCGCCCGCCAGTAGGCAGCCGAAAATCCCATGATGCCGACGGCGAACTCGCGACCCCAGAATGGATCGTAGAGCGTCGAGATCGAGTATTGCAGGGCGCCTTCCGACAGCTTGTCGTATGCCACGACGAGGACGCGCTCGGCGAAGCCACCGGCGATCTGGTAGTAGCCGGCAAGCGCCCCTGCGAGACCGGTGCCGCCGCCGCTGGTGATGCGCACGAGCGGCTTTTGCGAGGCGCCGATCGCGTCGCACACCCACTTCTCCGGCTGATTGACCGCAGCGAACAGCACCGGACCCGTGGCGACGACGACAGAGTCGATGTCCTCCATCGCAAGCTTCGCATCGGCAAGCGCGCGGTCGACCGCTTCGCGCACCAGACCCGCCTGGCTCACATCGGTTCGGCGGCGCGAGTGATGCGTCTGGCCGAGACCAACGATACCAACGTGACGACCCATGGATCAGGCCTCCAGGGTTACGACGCAATGCGTCTGCATGCCGACGCCGCCCCAGCCATGGACGATCGCCGAGGAGGGGTTCCGCAAGTCGTAAGTGTCCGGATAAAGCAGCTGACGCGACGCTTCGGCAAGACGCACGAGCCCGGTCGCCATGATCGGATCGGCCGGCAGTGAACCGCCCGAGCGGTTGACCACGGTCCCGCCCTCGCTCTTCAGCAAATCGATGCCGTGGCCCGGCTTGGCCAAGCCCAAGGCCTCCATGACCATGAGCTCGCCGACAGCCGAGGACGCGCCAAGTTCGGCGAGCGAGGCTTCCGGCCTCTTCCATCCGGCGCGCGCATAGGCGGTCTTCGCCGCCTTCTCGCAGGCTTCAAGGGCGCCGGCGCTGCGCGCTGCGAAAGAATGGCGGTCGGCCGAAGCGCCAAGCCCGGTGATCCAGACCGGCGTCCGGTTGATGCGACGCGCGATCTCCTCGGAGACCAGCAGCACCGCGACCGCGCCGTCGACCGGGCGCGACATCATCAGCTTCGTGAGCGGCCGGGCGACGTTGACCGAAGCCAGCACGTCCATCTCGCTGGGGACGCTCGGGATCTGAACCTTGGCGTAGCGCGACGCGTCGGACCACCGCTTGACGGCGAGACCGGCGAGATCTTTGGGCGCGAGCTTGTGCTTGGCCAGATAGCGCTGCGCCTGCATGCCGCTGGCCGCGCGGTGGTCGAAGCCGACCGGACGCTGATAGAACGGCTCGCACTGGGTCGCGTAGAAGGCGTTGAAGTCGGATTCCGACGGTTTCGAATAGGCGATGATCAAGCCGATATCGGCGCCGCCGGCGGCGATCTTGGTGGCACCGTAGAGCGCCGCCCAGAGACCGTCTTCCTCGACCCGCGACTCTTCCTTGTGATGCGCCCCCATGGCGCCGAGGAAGCCGCAATTGGAGATGCTGCGGCCGTCGAGGACGTCACTGCCGGAGTCGATGATGAAGTCCACGTCGTCCAGGTCGAGCCCGGTTCCCTTGAACACGCCCGCCACCACCGAGGAGATCAGATCAATGTGCTGGGCCTCGCTCCAAGCCGAACGAAGTTCGGTTTGTGCGGAGGAAATCACCGCTACCTTGCTGGGCGTCATGCCTTCATTTCCGCATCTATAGGTGGCCAGCCGGACCGTCAAACGCCGCAATCAGCACAATCAACAGGTCCGGCGCTGCATTCGCGATACGCACAGTGCCCACTGGATAGGCAGGCTGTCAAGCACAAAAGTCGAAAATTTATCGGGAACGCGAAAACCGACGGAGACGTTGGAACGGTGATTAGCCGCGTTTTTACTGGAATCTTGCGCCGTGACCGGGAGAGGCAATATACTAATGGATCCGAATATGTTTCGGGTTTTAAAGGGTTAATCGATGTCCAAGGATTTTCGCGAGACGGCGCTGCAGGCCCGGATTACGGGCGACGATTTCGGAAGCTTCGTCACCGCCGCCGCCGATCGCTGCCGGGAGGACACCAGCGAGCGCAAGCAGGACCGCAGCAAGCGGCGTGAGCAGGAGATCCTGAGAGCCGCCATTCGGGTTTTTGCCCGAGACGGCATCTCTCGCGCCCGCATCGGCGACGTCGCCGCGGAGGCGGGCATGCCGGTCTCCTCGATTTACGAATACTACCAGAGCAAGGAAGACCTTGCCTATGCGGTGCCGGCCTCGCATCTCGGCCGGTTCTTCAGCGAATATGCTGAAGCCGCGGTCGGGAAGAAGACCGCGTGGGAGCGTCTTCGCCTTTATCTCTGGCTCGCAGCCGACTTCGCCCGGCGCAACCCCGAATGGGCACGGATGCTCTACCTTGAGATCTGGCCGAGCGTCATGATCGGACAGACACCGGTCCGCAAGGCGCTCGACGACTACGTCCGCGTCATCGTCTATCTACTGCGCCAGGGCGCGGCCGGCGGCGAATGGCAGGCCGAGCGGAATCCCTATGAGATGGCTGCGATCCTCACCGGCAGCGTTAACCAGGTCATCATCACCTGGCTGCTCTATCGAAAGCCATCGAACCTAATGAAGGCGGTCGACTCAATGATCGAGCGCGTCATGACGTTGCTGCCGACGAACGAGCTCAGGCCCGGGAAGCGGATGAAGAAGGCAGCTGGCCGGAAAGGCTGATTGCATGTCTGTCACTATTGGATCGTTCGAGGTGACGGTGCAAGAAGATGGCGTCGCAGCCGTCCTCTTTTCCCGTCCGCCGGTCAACGCCGTCTCACTCTCGGTTTACGAAGACATCGGAAAGCTCGCGGACACGGTTGAGGCCGATACAAGTATCCGGGTCGTTGTTCTCACGGCGCCGGAGGAATCGCGTGCCTGGTGCGGCGGTGCTGATCTTCGTGACTTCAAGGGGATGAATCCGGAGCGCTGGAAGGAACGCTACGGCTTCATCAATGCCACAATCCCTCGCTTTGCTCGCCTCGATCGGCCGGTCATCGCGGCGATTAATGGCAACGCCATCGGGATCGGCATGGTTCTCGCGGGCCTCTGTGACATGCGCGTGGCGTCCGAGGAAGCGCAATTTTCTTGTCCTGAGATCGACTATGGGCTGGTCACCGGCGGTGCCGGCCTCTTCGCGATGTTGAAGATGCCGGAGGCGAAGATGCGAGAGATCCTGTTCACCGGCCGCAAGTTCACGGCACGCGAGCTGGAGCCGACTGGCTACTTCAACTACGTGATGCCAAAAGCCGAGGTCGTGCCGAATGCCCTCGAGCTCGCCAGCGCCATCGCCATCGCCGCCAAGAGCTTGCCGGCGATCCGGGCACGCAAGGTGGCCTCGCTCGGGCTCGAAGGGCGCAGCTGGATGGAAGCCTACCTCGATGCCCAGGCACCGTCGGCTCAGCTCGCTACGGGCGCCGATGGCGGCGAGGCTGTCCGCGCCTTCCTGGAGCGCCGGGCGCCGCAACTCCGTGACCGCTAAGCTAGAAAAGGGCCGTGCGGCTCGGAGCCCCGCTTTGGGACAAATCTGGGACAGCGCGGTGTGAATTGATCTGCACCGGCCTGCATCGATCTGCATCGTCCTGCGCTGATCCCGTTAACCTTTGCCACCCCTGCCCTAGGGTTTCCGCGGGCCTGATTCGCTCTTGAAAACCGGCAGACCTGCAAGGGTCTCGTGGGTTCGGATCACACCCCATCCGCCAATACGACCGATCTCCACAGATGTCCGCTTTGCGCCAGCCGCCATACGCTCATCGAGCAATTACGAGCGCCGAGCCCTGATGACTGCTCTGTGTGCTCATTGGGCCACCTGCCAGCCCCTTCTCCTACCGCGCGAGCCTCTCTCGCCCGTACAAAAGCAGCATCGCGATGATGACGAGGCCGTAGATGATCTGCCGTCCCGTCTCTTCCATCTGAACGACGGACAGTATCGACTGAAGGAGCGTGATCAGAATGACACCGGCGACAGTGCCGATATATTTGCCGCGCCCGCCAAGGATCGAGGCGCCGCCCAGTACAACGGCGGCGATCGAGGGCAGGAGATAAGCATCGCCCATAGCCTGCGCAGCCTTGCTCGCATAGCCTGCCAGCAATATGCCACCGAACGCGGAAAGGCCGCCCGCGATTGCGAATGTGACGAGAACGACGCGTTGGGTCTGGATCCCCGAGAGATAGATGGCGCGCTCGCCATTGCCGATGCCGTAGATCGCGCGCCCGAACGTCGTACGCGAAAGCACGAAGACCGTCGCGCCGCCGACCACCACCCAGACGACGAGTGCATTGGGCACGCCAAGCAGCGTATCTCCGGTAGCGATGAAGCGCATTGCGGCCGACGACGAGTCTTGCGGCGAGAACCCACCGGTGTGGACCACCATCAGTCCTTGCGCGACCGCGTTCACAGCCAGGGTGATGATCATCGAGGGCAGGCGGAGGTAGGCGACGCCAATGCCATTGGCGAGGCCGAGTCCCACGCCGCAAAGAACGCCGAAGGGTATGGCGAGCGCTTCGCCGATCGGGCCCCATCCCGTCGCCGCCGTCGACATCATGCCCCCGACGGCCACCACCCAAGGCACCGACAGGTCGATCTGCCCGAGCAGGATAACCAGCATCATGCCGGTGGCGATAATGCCAAGGAACGAGGCGACCTTGAGCTGTTGCAGCAGATATTCGGGCGACAGAAAGCGCGAGGAATAGAGGCTGCCGAGCAACAACAGCAGGATGATGCATCCGAAGGCGGTTGCCACCGCCGGATCGACCCTTCGCCACTGTGCGCCTCGGGTCGTCATCGGGGGCGGCTTCATTAGAACAGGTCGAGACGATTGCGGATTTGAAACAGCCGTACCGAACCAAGGCATACGGCCGCCAGAAGCACGACGCCTTGGAACAGGGGCTGCCACAGAGGCTCGAGATCGAAGACGAACAAGAGGTCGCCGATGGTCCGAAACATCAGGGCTCCGAATATCGCGCCGATCGCGCTGCCCGATCCCCCGAACAATGAGACGCCGCCAAGCACGGCGGCGGCGATCGAAAACAGCGTGTAGGATCCGCCGTTCGCCGCCGAGGCCTCGCCAGAGGCGGTGATGAAGGTGAGGAAGAGGCCGCCGACCGCCGCGATCAGTCCGGACAGGACATAGACGAGGAAGCTGGCAGCGCGGACGGGCACGCCGGACATATAGGCGGCCGCTGCCGATGAGCCGACCGCGTAGGCCGCTCGCCCGATCGCCGAACGCCGGAATGGAATCCAGATCACAAGGACGACGACGAGGAGCGCGACCAGGCTCGCCGGGACCACGCCCCAAATGCGGCCGGTGAAGGCGTCGGCGAGGTCCGAGTCGACATCGCCGCCGGGGACCGGCCTTATCGCCAGCGCGACCCCAAAATAGATCGCACCGGTGGCGATCGTCGTCACGATCGGTTGTAGGCGTCCATAGATCACGATTGCACCGTTGATCGCGCCGCAGACCAATCCCGCGAGCAGCACACCTGCGACGCCCAAGCCGACCATCGCGGGCGCACCGAGCACGATCGCGGAGGCGAGGCAATTGGTGAGAACAAGCATCATGCCGACCGACAGATCGATTCCAGCGGTCAGGACCACGAATGTCTGCGCCATCGCGATCAGCGCCAGCAGTACGCCCTTGTTGGCCGCCGTCTGAACGACATTGGCAGTGAAGCCGGCGGGATGGTTGCTGGCGTAAACGGCGAACATGAGGATGAAGAACACGAATGCGAGCAGCGTTCCCCGATGTTCGCCCAGCCGATAGCGCCAGTCCCTCACCCTCTCATCGCCGACACCATATCGCCCCCCTCGCTGTGCGTTGCCATGTTTAGGGCGCTGCTGATCAGCGCGCGCTCGGTGATCTCTTCGCCGACAAGCATGCGTTTCGCGGTGCCATCATAAAGGACAAGCACGCGGTTGCAGCAGCCGATCAGTTCGTCGTAGTCGGTCGAATAGAAGACAATCGCGGCGCCGGTCGCGGCGAGCCTGCGCAGGAGCGGATATATCTCCGCCTTGGTGCCGACGTCGATGCCGCGGGTGGGATCATTCAGCAGGATGATGCGCGGTTTGACCATCAGCCACTTGGCGATGACCACCTTCTGCTGGTTGCCACCCGAAAGCGAACCGACGGGAACATCCGTCCCATCGGTTCGGATGGCGAGCAATTTGATCATTTCCTCGACCAGCTGACGCTCCCTTGCGCGATCGACGACCCCGCGAGAGGCAATGCTGTCGAACGCGGCGAAGGAAAGATTGACGCTGACCGACATCGGCAGAACCAGTCCTTCAATCTTGCGGTCCTCCGGGATCAGCGCCATGCCGATGCTCCTGGCCTTGGCGGCGTTCGGGCTCGAAATGGAGGTCGGCACGCCGTCGATCAGGATTTCGCCCGACATGCCGCGCAGCACGCCGAACAGCGCGAGCAGAAGCTCCCGCTGCCCTTGCCCGTCGAGGCCGCCCAGACCCACGACCTCGCCCGCGCGAACGGCCAGAGAAATGTCCTTCAGCCGGCCGGACCAGGACAGATTGCGCACCTCGAGGACCGGCGGCTTGTCGCTTGCGGCGAGTGCCAGCTTGGGCGGGAAGACATGGCTGTATTCACGCCCGATCATCAATTCCACGACCTCATTGTCGCTTTTCTCGCCGGCCCGATAGGTCGCGACATTGCGACCGTTGCGAAAGACAGTGCACCGATCCGCGAGCTCGGCGATCTCATGCATGCGATGCGAGATATAGAGCAGCGCCAGGCCCTCGGAGCGCAGCCGCTTCAGCACCACGAACACCTTGGCCACATCGGCCGCCGTCAGCGCCGAGGTCGCCTCGTCGAGGATGAGCACGCGCGGATCGCGCGCCAGCGCCTTGGCGATTTCCACCATCTGTCGGCGCGACAACGGCAGGTCCTTAACCGGCGCGAGAGGATGAATGTCCTCGGCGCCAGCCCGGGCGAGCGCTTCTTCCGCGATCCTGCGCTGGGCATGCCTGTCGATCAGGCCAAATTTTGTCGGCGGATTGCTGATCGAGATGTTGTCTGCGACCGACAGGTCGGGAATCAGCGAGAGCTCCTGGAAGATGCAGACGATGCCCGCCTGATTGGCCGCCGCGGGAGAGGCGAATTTGATCTCGCGTCCATCGAGCAGCATGCGGCCTTCATCGGGCTCGACGACCCCCGACATGATCTTGATGAGCGTTGATTTCCCGGCGCCGTTCTCGCCGAGAATCGCGTGAATTTGTTCCGCTTCGACCGTCAGATCGGCTTTTTCCAGCGCCTTGACGCCGCCGTATCTCTTGGACGTGCCTTCCATGCGGAATAGCGGGACTGCGACGGGCTCCATCCTCTCCCTCTAAGACAAGCGCCGCGGGATCCCCTCTCCCGCGGCGCCGATCCTAGCAGATGTCGTTACTTGTTCTCTTTTGACTGGCCCATGATCTCCTGGGCGGTGAAGTTGATGTGGCACGTCGGGAACGAGTTGCCGACGAAGAAATTGTCGGACTGAGCCGAATAGTAATCCTGCCCATCCTTGAGGTTTGGATCCTCAACCTTTGCCAGCGGCAGCTTAACCGACTGCGGTACCACCTGACCTTCCAGCGCCACGATCGCGGTGTGAATGGCGACCGCGACCTGTGCCGGCCCGGTGCCCGCCGAAGCGCATTTCAGGCCGCCGGACGAAAGCTTCGCGCAGAACTTGCGGAAGCCGTTTTCCGTCTCGCCGCCGAAGGGAACCATGGGATGCTTGGCGTCGATCATCGCCTGCACGACGCCGGTGTCGCCGCCCTGCGCGGTGATGCCGTCGAAATGCTTCTGCACCGCGATCGCGTCGGCGGTAGCCTTCTGCGCAGTTGGATCGTCCCACTTGCCGACGACCTCGATGACGTCCCACTTCTTGCCCGACTTGCCGAGCGTCTCGTGGATGCCGTCATGGCGGTCGCGGTCGACGGAGGTGCCCACCACACCGCGAACTTCCAGGATCTTGCCGCCATTCGGCACATTCTTGATCAGCCAGTCGGCCCAATAGACGCCCAGGCCCTTCTGGTCGACGTTGACGTTGATCGCATCCTCGGTGTCGAGGATATTGTCGAAGGCGATGAGAATGACGCCCGCGTCATTGGCCCGCTTGATCACCGGCTTGAAGGCGGCCGGATTCTGAGCGTTGACGACGATCGCATCGAAGCCGGAATCAATGAAGTTGTTGATCGCCGCGATCTGCGCCGCGACGTCCTCGCCCGTGGAGACGACCTTGAATTCCTTGAGCTTGGCGGCAATTTCGGGTTGCGCCGCATAGGCCTTGGCCGTTTGGATCATCTGGATGCGCCAGGTATTGGCGATGAAGCCGTTGGCGAGTGCGATGCGGTACGGCCCCTTCTTGGCCGGATATTGGAAGAACTTCGTCTGCTGGGCCCATGGCACGAAACAACCTGGATCCGCCGACGGACCAGCCACGATCTTCGGACCGGCCAGCGATGATACGGAATTCAGGATGCTGACGGCGGTCAAGAGCGCGGCGACAGCCGCGATGCGACAAAGATTGCGAGTACGTTTCACGTTTTCCTCCCTCTTGCTGCAATCACCATTTCAGCCTCGGGCTGTTGCCTCGAAGCTTCGCGCTGGCGCGAACAGCTGGATGCCACCCGATGAAGAGTGGTCGGTGTTTCAGTTGGCGTACGATTGTCCAAGTTAAAGACACCTTCAACCCTAGCGTCAACCTATCTGCTTGCTTTTGCCTCAACTCCCTCGTCGCTTCGGGCTGAGGCGGCTTGCCCCAGGCGCCGTCTTCTCGACGGATCGAGCGAGCGTCTCCTGGACGATCGCATCGCGGGCCTCGACGAGGTGTCGACGCATGGCACGCTCCGCCTCGTCCTGGTCGCCAGCGGACAGCGCGGCCAGAATCGATTGATGCTCGGCCATCGTCCCCTCCGCCCGGTCAAGCCGCATGGAGAAGCGGCGGACCAGGTGCGCCTGATCGATCAGCGCGGCATGGATGGCGGCAAGCCGGCGGTTGCCGGTCGCCGACACGATCAGGACATGGAAGCGGTTGTCGGCGGCGAGCGCCTTGTCGGCGCGCACGATGCGCCCGCGATCGCAGGCGGCGGTGAAATCGGCGATGGTCCGGGAAAGCTCGCCAAGGAGGGCACGGTGGGCTCCCCGATCCATGGCACGCCGCACGGCGGCGGTTTCGACGATCTCGCGCGCCTCGTACAGATCGGCTACGTCGGCCGGATCGAATTCGCGGATGACGGTGCCGCGGCGCGGCAGCACTTCGACCAGGCCCTCGCTCTCCAACTGCTTTAGCGCCTCCTTGATCGGGGAGACGCTCACCGTCAGCTCTTCGGCGAGACGATCGACGTCGAGGCGATGACCGGGCTCAAACTCGAGCGCCAGGATACGGCGTCTCAGCTCGGCATAGCTTTGAACAGCAAGAGTTTCCCGGATGATTGCCACGAGCAACTCTGAAATTTTAAATTTCAGCCGTAGCATGGATCCAGGTCTGGACCTTGTCAACAGCGGTCGAATTACATCGTTTGGGCGGTGGTAAGCGAGGACGGGGCCTGGGCCCCCTGCCCTATGAAAAGGCCTCAATCGCTTCTGGAACCCGGCCGATCGGCATCATGGGGAATGACATTCTGCCGAATGTGGTGGCGCCGCTGCTGGTGCAGGCGACATGCATCTGCGTGAACGCAACGACCACCGAGGCTGAACTACACCTTCCGGCGTCCCAAATGAGTGCCGCGGGACTGAACGGCCTGGCGCTTCAATTTCCGCGACCCAGTCAGTAGACCCGGCGCGGATGCGTTTTGGGACAAATCTGGGACAGTGCGGTGTGAATTGATCCGCATCGGTCTGCATCAATCAGCATCGTATTGCACTGATCCCGTTAACCCCGGCCTCCCCTGCCCTAGCGCTTCCGCGGGTCTGATTCGCTCTTGAAAACCGGCAGACCTGCAAGGGTCTCGTGGGTTTGAATCCCACCCCATCCGCCAAAGCGTATACTGAGCAACGGCCTGCTTCGCCGACGTACAATCCGGCCACAGAGATGAGGCGCTCGTTTGGGACGATCCTGGGACAGAGCGAAGCGGCAAACGCTTCAGCACACACGTCATGCCGACGCGCGCAAAGCCTCCGTCGACGAGACAATCGGCACGTTCAAGGCCAGACCGGTTGCCAACAGATCACGGTCGCCTGTAACCAAGAGTGATGCCTTTCCCGCGATCCCAAGCCTCAAGAACATCGCCTCTCTCTCGTCGCAACATTGGGGAATGTGCGCGGCACGGCGCGGCACTTTGATGATCTCGCCCTAGGGCTGGACCGCTTCATCGCAGCTTGAGGCGACTGGGAGAAGGTGTCGGATGCACGGAGCGTCGCGACTTATCAGCCGGCTGTTGCTGACGTTGCTCGTACTCTGGACGGTGGCAACAATCCTCTTCCTGATGTTCCGGCTGATGCCCGGAACCCCGTTGGCAGCCTTCGTCAGCCCGACCTTCACGGCCGAGCAGCAGGAGTCGCTGCGCCGAGGATTTGGCCTGGATAGACCGCTGCATGACCAATACGTATTGTTCATCGGCAACCTGCTGCGGGGCGATCTCGGCCAATCGTTCTTTTACGGTCGCCCGGTCGGCGAGGTCGTCATGACTGCCTTCGCCAATACCATGGCGCTCACCCTCAGCTCGTTGCTCGTCGCCTATCTGCTCGGTGCCCTCGCCGGGGCATTCCTCGCCTGGAAGCGCGGCACCTGGATCGAAGGCGTGGGAATTCCGGTGGTTCTAGTCACGCGCGCCGCCCCCGAGTTCTGGCTGGGTATGGTCATGCTCGCGGTGTTCAGCTTCGGCCTCGGCTGGTTTCCCGGTGGCGGGGCCAATTCGGCGGGCCAGTCCTTTACCAGCGAATGGGCGCGGCTGTTCTCAATCGATTTCCTCCGCCATCTGCTTCTGCCGGCCGCGGCGCTCGCGCTCTACCTGCAGGGCCTGCCACTCCTGCTGATGCGTACCAACATGCTGGAGGTAATGCAGGAGGATTTCGTCACCATGGCGCGCATGAAAGGCCTGTCGAACTGGGCAATCGTCATGCGTCACGCGGCGCGCAACGCGCTCCTGCCGGTCGCCACTGCCTTCGCTCTCGGCATCGGCCAGTCGGTCGGCGGCAATGTCGTGGTCGAGACCGTCTTCAGCTGGCCCGGCCTCGGCCGCATGCTAGTCGACGCTGTCGCATCCAGCGACTATCCGCTGGCCCAGGGCGCGTTCCTGCTGATCGCGGCCACGCTCGTAACCATGAACTTCGTCGCCGACCTGCTCTACAGCCTGCTCGATCCGAGGATCTCCCATGCAAGCCGCCGCTGAGGCCGGGCCGGCCAGACGGCAGGCGTGGTGGATGCTCGCCTGGCTCGGACGTGATCCGTTCGCCATTGCCGGGATCGCGATCTACGTTACCTTCTTGTTCGTCGCAGTCTTCGCCGAACAGCTCGCAAGCCACGATCCTCAGCAAATTCTTTACCAACCGAACGGCCGCGTGCTGGCGAACCTGTCGCCGCGATCCGGCAATCTCCTCGGCACCACCAGTCTCGGCCGCGACATCTTCTCCCAGCTTGTCTTCGGCGCCCGCAGCGCCCTCGTCATCGGTGTGACCGCCGCAGTCGCCGTCGTCCTCACCGGCACCCTCATCGGCCTTGTCGCCGGCTTCTTCGGCGGGCTGGCCGACCTGCTACTGATGCGTTTGGCCGACGTCGCGCTCGGCATTCCATTCCTGCCGTTCGTGATCGTGCTGGCGAGCTTCCTCGAGCCCAGCATGTGGAACGTGGTGATCGGCATGGCGCTCCTGGTCTGGCCGTCGACGGCGCGGGTGATCCGGAGCCAGGTGCTGAGCCTGCGTGAACGCACTTTCGTCGAAGCCGCCCTCGTCACCGGGTCGAGCCGATTGCGCATCCTCTTCGTGCATGTAGCACCGAACGTGCTGCCCCTTTCCTTGGTCTACGGCTCGATCTCGGTCGGATGGGCGATCCTGACCGAGGCCAGCGTCAGCTTTCTGGGATTCGGCGGCGGCGAAACCGTTTCCTGGGGGTCGATGCTGCAAAACGCCTATGTCTCCCAGGCCCTGTCCAGAGGCTGGTATCACTGGTTCGTGCCGCCGGGGTTCTGCATCATCCTCGTCGTCGTTGCCGGCTTCTTCGTGAGCCGCGGCTTCGAGGAGGTTCTGTTTCCGCGGCTCCGGGACTGACGCCCATGTCTGTGCTCTCGGTCCAGGATCTGCGAGTTCACTATCGGAGCGACCGGGGCGTCGCCGAGGCCGTGCGCGGCGCCACGTTCGAGGTGCCGAAAGGCCAGGTGGTCAGCGTCGTCGGCGAGAGCGGCTGCGGCAAGACGACGCTGGCGCGCGCCATCATCGGCGTGCTGCCGAATGCCGCCTGGATCGCCGGCGGTCGGCTGATCTTCCAAGGCGTCGATCTTCTCTCGCTCAGCCCGAGCGAACTGGCATCGCGGCGCTGGCGCGACATCGCCTTCATTCCGCAAAGCGCCATGAACTCGCTCGACCCGGTTTACCGCCTCGGCACCCAGGTCGAGGAGGTGCTGATCGACCGCGGCGGCATGGACAAGCGCGCGGCCAAGCGTCGCGCCGCCGAGCTGTTCGACATGGTCGGTCTCGATCCCATTCGCCTCCGCGACTTCCCGCACCAATTCAGCGGCGGCATGCGCCAACGCGCCGCCATCGCGCTCGCCCTCGCGCTCAGACCGAGCTTAGTGATCGCAGACGAGCCGGTCACGGCGCTCGACGTCATCATCCAGCGGCAGATCCTGGATACGTTCAAGACCCTACAAACTGAGCTCGGCCTGTCGGTCATCCTGATCACCCATGACATAAGCGTTGTCGCCTATGCGAGCGACCGGGTCGTGGTCATGTACGCGGGCGAGGTCGTCGAGTCGGGCGCCACCTCTGAAGTGCTGGGCCGGCCGTTCCATCCCTACACTATGGGACTCTACAAGGCGTTCCCAGACCTGCATGAGGTGATCGGGACCTTGGTGCCGATCGAGGGCAGCCCGCCCGATCTGGTCAAGCCGCCGGTCGGCTGCGCCTTTGCCGATCGCTGCCCATTCACATTGTCGGACTGCCTGACGAGCCGGCCGCCGACGCTCGATGTCGGCAATGGCGGCAAAGCCGCCTGTCTCAGGGCACCGGAAGCGGAGCGTTTGCGTCTGAAGGCTGGAGAGCCCACGACATGGCTCCGCTTGTAGACGCAACCGCCCTCACCAAGCACTTCCCGGCGACGCGGGGAATCCCAGAGATCCTGCGCGGCGAATGGCCGGTGGCTCGCGCCGTCGACGGCATCGATCTTGCCATCGCCGAAGGAGAGACCGTCGGCCTTCTCGGCGAATCCGGTTGCGGCAAGACCACGACCGGTCGACTTCTGCTGAAGCTGACCACGCCGACGGCTGGAACGATCCGGTTCGCCGGCGAGGACCTGACCGCTCTCCGGGGGCCGGCGCTGCAGCGCTTCCGCCAGCAGGCCCAGCTCGTCTTCCAGAATCCCTTTGATGCCATCAACCCGCGCTTCACCATGCTCCGGGCGCTGCGGGAGCCGTTGCGGAACGCCGGCGTTCCGAAGGCGGAGCAGGCCGAGCGCATTCGCCTCGCCATGGAGCGGGTGCGCCTGCCGGATGTCGGATCCTACTACGACAGATACCCGCATCAGCTTTCCGGCGGCCAACTTCAGCGCGTGGTCCTGGCCCGCGCGCTCGTCCTGGAGCCGCGCTTCATCGTCGCCGATGAGCCCGTATCGATGCTGGATGTCAGCGTCCGCGCCGGCATCCTCAACGTCATGCGCGAGATACACCGGACCATGGGCCTGACGGCTGTCTACATTTCCCACGACTTCTCCCTGGTCCGCTATGTCTGCGCTCGCACGGTCGTCATGTATCTCGGCAAGATGGTCGAAGATGGTCCCTCCGCCGAGGTCGTTAGAAGGCCGTTGCATCCCTATACGCAGGCGCTGGTGAAGGCCGTACCAGTACCGCATGTCGAGCAATCCCGAGACCCGCTGCCGATCAAGGGCAGCCTGCCGGGCGCACAGGCGCCCGCGGGCGGCTGCCGGTTCCGCGATCGCTGCCCATATGCCTTCGCGCGCTGCGCCGAGGAGGAGCCGCCGATGCGCGAGCTCGCGTCCGGCCATCGGGCTGCCTGCCATTTGCTCTAGCCATCGGCCATGAACACCAAAAAGGAGAGCCTGAATCCGTGACCCATTCTGCATTCCCGCGCGCGCCGCATCTGCACTAGACTTCCCCCCGAACGCGGCCGGAGGCGAGCGGCATGGATTTGAAGCTCAAAGGACGGAAGGCGATTGTCACCGGCGGGTCGCGCGGGATCGGCCGCGCCATCGCCGAATTCTTCGCAGACGAGGGCTGCGATGTCGGCATCTGCGCCCGCGGCGAGGCGGGCGTCAAGGCTGCGGTGACCGCCCTCGAAGCGAGGGGGGTGAAGGCGGTCGGCGAGGCGGTCGACGTTGCCAACGGCGATTCCATACGTCGCTGGGTCGCAAACATGGACAAGGCGCTTGGCGGCTTCGACGTCTACGTGTCGAACGTCAGCGCCTTGAGTGTCGCCGGTGCCGACGAGGCGGGGTGGCGGCATGCGCTTGACGTCGACATCATGGGTTCGATCAATGGTGTCGAGGCAGCGCTGCCGGTGCTGGAACGATCCAGCTGCGCCTCGGTCGTCTTCATCGCAACGACCGGCGCGGTGCAGGTCTATGGCCCCCGCAAGCCCTATCCATCGGTCAAGTCGGCGCTCCTCGCCTATATGAAGCATCTCAGCCACGACGTCGCAGCGAAGGGCATCCGCGTCAACGCGGTCTCTCCCGGCTCGATCTATTTCGAAGGCGGCGTCTGGGACCAGCGCAAGAAGAACGAACCCGAGCGCTACGCGCGCATGCTCGCGCTCAATCCGCTCGGCCGGTTCGGCAAGCCCGAGGAGATCGCCGCCGGAGTCGTGTTCCTGTCGAGCCCGCTCTCCGGCTACACTTCCGGTACCAATCTCGTCATCGACGGCGCCTCGACGGTGCGCATTCAGAACTGACGGATGTCTTTCGATCGGTCAAGGGGCGAGAACGGCAATGTACGAGATCAACGAGATGCCCTCCCAGGTCGACCGGGAGCTGTTGGCTCTGCTGGCGCAATGCCGGACGGAGTCGATCGGTCACTACCGCGAATGGGGCTGCGTGCACGGTTCCATTTCGGCAGTGATGCCGGAACGGCGCGTGGTTGGAACCGCCGTCACCCTTGCTATTCCCGGACACGACTCCGGCCTCGTCACCTACGTCATGAACATGATCCGTCCGGGCGACGTCATCTGCATCGATCGGCTCGGCGACAACCACAATTCCTGCTGGGGCGGCGGCACCACGCTCGCGGCCAAGGTTGCCGGCGCCGCGGGCGTGGTCATAGACGGACCATCGACGGGCTCGTCGAAATTCCGCGAGTTCGACCTCCCGGCCTGGATTCGGGGTTATTCGCCGATCACCTGCCACCCCTACGGCAATGGCGGGGCGATCAACGTGCCGGCCTGCATCGGCGGCGCGGTCGTGCTACCGGGTTATGCCGTGCTGGCGGACGAAAGCGGCGTGATCTTCGTTCCGCCCGCCGATGTGCGTTATCTCGCCGAGGGCGCCATCAAGCGCCAGGCAGGCTATCCCGCCATGCACGCCCGCCTCGGGGCTGGCGAGAAGATGGCTGACATTTCCGGTCTTGGGCCTCGCATCGCTGCGGCCGCAGCAGCCGAAGACGAGGCGCGGGGACGCAAGCGAGGCTAACTGTCTCATGTACGAGATCAACGATTTGCCGGCCCCGGTGGCACCTGAGCTGCTTGAGCTGCTGAGGAAATGCCGAACCGAGTCCATCGGGCACCATCGTCACTGGGGGTGCGTGCATGGTTCGATCAAGCCGGTCATGCCTGAGCGACGTGTGGTCGGTACCGCCGTCACCGTCGCCTGCCCGGGTCATGACTCCAGCATGATCCCCTATGCCATCGGCATGCTGAGGCCCGGCGATATCCTGGTGATCGACAGGTTGGGCGACAATCGCAACGCCTGCTGGGGTGGCGGTACCACGCTCGCGGCCAAGCTGACCGGAGCGGCGGGGGTCGTCATCGACGGGCCCTCCACCGGAGCTTCGCGGTTCCGCGAGTTCGACTTCCCGGCATGGCTTCGCGGCTTTTCGCCGATTACCTGCCATCCCTATGGCAGCGGCGGAGCCATCAACATCCCGATCTGCGTCGGTGGCGCGGCTGTCCTCCCCGGCTATGCCGTGCTCGCCGATGAGAGCGGCGTCATCGTGTTGCCGCCCGAGGACGTGCGCTACTTGGCGGAAATGGCGCTCGACAGACAGGATCGGCAGCCAGCCAATTTCGAGCGGATGCGCCAAGGCCAGAAGCCAGCCGATCGCCTGGGCCTCACCGACAAGATCAAGTCGGCGGCCGAGGCCGAACGCTCGGCCCGCGAGGCGGCGCAGAACAAGAAAACCTGAGCGAGGCGGAGACCGGCCGATGAGCAAGATTCGACGCGTTGCCGTGAGCCACTTCAGCAATGGCGCAGAGGTCTGCCTCTACATCCATGAGATCGCCGGCAAGAAGGGCAAGGGGCCTTTGCTGGGGATCTCGGGGGCGATCCACGGCAACGAGCCGACAGGGACCTACGTCATACGCGAGATTGCCCGGCATTATGCCGACGGCAATTTCCGCGGCCGCCTTTGGCTCCTCCCGGTCGCTAACCCGCTCGCCTTCCAGGCCAACAAGCGGGTGACGCCGGTCGACGGCCAAAACCTGAACCGGGTCTTTCCCGGCAAGGCCCAGGGCATGTTCACCGACCTGCTCGCCGCCAAGATCAAGGGCGATTTCCTCGACCATCTCGAGGTCTATCTCGACTTTCACACCGGCACCGACCGTCCGACGGTCGATTACACCTATATCCACAATGCCCTCGACCTCTCGCGTGCGTTCGGCACGCGCTACCTCTTCCGCCCGCAAGCGGAACGCGAGGGCCCGGTGTTCAACGGCACGTCGAAAGCGGTGACGACGGCGCGCGGCGTGCCGTCGGTCACGATCGAGCTCGGCGGCGGCGTTGTTGATCAGGCGCCCTACATCGCCCGCGGCGTTGAAGGGATCAAGAACATCATGCGGACCTTGAATATGGTCGACGAGCCCCCCGCACCGCCGATCACGCAGACGGTGCTCGGCGCCATTCCGACGATCTTCCCGACCCAGGGCGGATTCCTTTACACGGAGTCCCCGCCGCTCGGCGAGGAGATCGCCGGCGGCGCGGTGCTCGGCCGCGTGGTCAGCCCCTACACCTTCGAAGAGCTCGAGGTCATCTGCAACCCGGTCAAGCGCGGCGTTATGATCCTCACGCATCTGACGGCGAATCTGGTCGAACCCGGCGATTACGGCTACATGGTCGGTGATCTCGACGGGAGCGAGGCGCTGCCGGGCGTCCGGCCAAAGAAGCGTCGCTAACCCGCCGCCGAAGACCGCTCTCGGGCCTACTGCGCCATGACGGTGTCCTTGACGCCGTCCGGGTAATGCAGCCTCCCGCCGACCCAGGTGTAGCCGGCGTCTTTGAGCACCTGGCGCGCCTTTTCCAAGTCGAACATGCCCTTCTCGACCGCCGGATTGTGCCAGTAGTCGAGCACGGTCGAGACGATCGAGTTGGTCGGCACGCCCTGCTCCTTCCACGCGGCCGCCGCCAGCAGCGCACGGTCGGTGGCGAGCGAGAGCGCCTTGCGGAAGGCGCGGTCGTTCATCGGCTTTCGCTTCAGGTTGAACCCCATATATTCGACGCCGATGGTCACGCCGCTCTTGATGGCAATGGTGCCGCCATCCTTTGCGGCCTGCAGCAGTGGATCGTGGTCGCCGCGGTACTCGCTGAGGAAGTTGATCTCGCCATTCTTCAGCATGCCGAGCGTCGCCTCCAGGTTGGGCACGATGCGGAGGATCCAGCGCTCCGCCTTGGGCGGCGACCAGTGCTCCTTATTGGCCGCCAGCAGCACCTCGGCGTTACGACGCCAATGAACGAACTTGTAGGGGCCGGAGCCGATCAGCTCTTCCGGCTGGTAGTTGTCGAAGGTCTGCCCCTTGGCCTTCAGCTCCCGACCGATCGGACGCCAGATATGCGCGGGCGTCAGGTTTACCTTGGCCAGGGTCGAGGTGAGGAACGGCGCCGAGGCGCTCGTGAGGTGCATCCGCACCGTACGCTCGCCCACTACCTCGACGCTGGCCACGATGCTGAGGAAGGGCGCGTACATCGGCGCCATCTGCTTCACCTCGCCGAAGGTGAAGACGACGTCATCGACCGTCACCGGCTTGCCGTCATGCCACTTCATGCCGACACGCAGCGTCACATCGATGGTCTTGTCATCGATCCATTTGTAGGACTCGGCCGCCCATGGTTCCGGCAATCCCTTCGGACTGATGCGCAGCAGCCGATCCCAGACCAGGTCGGTGATCCAGGACGCCGCTGCGCCACCGATCGCCAGCGGCACCAGATTGAGCAAGTTGTCGGAGGTGTTGAGGATGATGTCCTTCTGAGCGCCGAACGGCCGCAAATTGACATGAGTCCAGAAATTGAGGATGCCTAGGCCGGACTGCTCGACGACGGATTTCTCGTCGAACAGATCCTTGCGAAGCGCGTAGTCGACGATCGGGTTGACGAAGAAGACGTAGGACGGATCCGCCGCCTGGATTTCCTGCGCTTTGTACACGAGCTCGCGCCGCTTCGCCGGATCGGTCTCGACCTGTTGGGCGGCCGCGTATTTGTCGTATTCCGGATTGCGATAGCCAGGGTAGTTGTAGCCCTTGTCAGCGGTCGACGAGTGGAACATGTTATAGATGACCTCGTCGGGGTCGCTGCGCTCCGGCCTGCCAACGATCGACCACATCGCCATGTCGAAGCAGGCCGCGCCCTCGCAGGTGCTGCGGTCGAAGTAGACGACGTCCAGCTTCCGCTTGTAGGGCGTCTCCTTGACCTTCACGTCGAGCCCGATCTTCTTCCACATGTCGGCCAGAAGATAAGCGGCCTGATTGGCGTTCGGATTGGCATCCTTAGTATCGGCCGTGAGCTCCAGCGAGCGCACCCGCTCGCCCGCCGCGCCTGCCTCAAAGGGCACCAGCATGATCGACGTGGCCAGAACGCCGGCTGCGAACGCCAGCACGGGATTGGACGGATTTCTAGCAATCATCGCTCGTCTCCCACATTGGATTGCTCGAGATCGTGCCTGGCGCACATCCTCCGAGGGGCCCATCGGTTTCAGGCGCCCCCTCTCCCTATTCGGCCCTGCCGACGCATCATGCTACGGTCGCCTGGCATTTTGCAGCAGGACAGCTTATCGACAATCGGCAAATCTGCAACAATGTCGCCAGAGAGTTCCAGGAATGGGAGATGTTCATGGCCTATCGGGCCGCCTCCTCGCCAGCCGCCTGGCACGGCGCCCAGCTCGGCCGCGACGATCGCTGGATTCGCACCTTCACGCCCGCCGCCTTGGATGAGCTGCACCGCGCCACCAAGCAGGTGATCGACCGCGGCATTCCGCTCTACGCTGCGACCAAGACCGATTTCCCCCTCGATCGAGCCGCAGAGCAGCTGGCGCTCATCGGCGAGGAGATCGAGAATGGTCGAGGGCTGTTGCTGTTGCGCGGCATCGAGGCACGTCGCTATTCGAAAGACGAGCTTCGGCAGATGTTTTGGGGCATGTCCCTCTATCTCGGGACCGCGGTGCCCTTCGCCCAGCAGGCCGCGAAGTTCGACGACGTCATGGATTTCGGTGATAAGCCGGGCACGCCGTTCTCGCGCGGCAATCGAACCCGGGCCGAGTTGATGTTCCATACGGACACCGCCGACATCACCGGCCTGCTGTGTCTGAGTACCGCTCGCCAGGGCGGTATCAGCAAGGTCGCAAGCTCCATCACGATCCACAACGAGATGCTGAAGCGCCGTCCGGATTTACTCGAGCTGCTGTTCGAGCCCTATCACAGCTCCCGCAACACCGAAGAGAGGCCCGGCGAGCCGCGCTACTATACGATGCCCGTCTTCGGCATGAGGGATGGGTGGTTCGCCTCGCACATTTCGCGCCGCCTGGTGCGAGCCGCACAGGAGTTCCCTGAGGCCCCGCGCCTCCGACCCGAGCAGGCCGAAGCGCTCGAATTGCATGCGGCCATCGCGGAGGAGTGCTGCCTTCACTTCGCCTTGCAGCCTGGAGACATCGAGTTCTTTTGCAATCACACGCTGCTGCACTCCCGAACGGAATTCTTCGACGGCAACAGCGACGAGCAGCGTCGGCACCTGATCCGCATCTGGATATCGACGCCCAACAGCCGGCCGTTGCCGGAAAGCTTCAAGGTGCTGTATGGCCGCGTCGGCCGCGGCGAGCTCCGAGGCGGGCACTGGCGCGGCGACCACCTGCCTCAAGAGACCCACGGCTGACTGCGACTCGGTGCGTAAGCGAACAAAATCGCCCCTATGCCCCAGGGGGCTTGGGACAAATCTGGGACAGCGCGGTGCGAATTGATCTGCATCGGTCTGCATCGATCAGCATCGTATTGCACTGATCGCGTTAACCTTTGCCGTCCCTGCCCTAGGGTTTCCGCGGGCTTGAATCGCTCTTGAAAACCGGCAGACCCGCAAGGGTCTCGTGGGTTCGAATCCCACCCCATCCGCCAATTGCGTAACGCGGACTCTATTGTTCATTGCGCGCGTGAGGATATTGGCAAACCTCCCGCGGTGGCTTGCGACT
Organism: Pseudomonadota bacterium; assembly: GCA_016195085.1. Taxonomy (NCBI): domain Bacteria; kingdom Pseudomonadati; phylum Pseudomonadota; species Pseudomonadota bacterium. Next base: position 166,398 of record JACQAG010000006.1, read on the forward strand.
GCGCCAATCGGCGACCCAATTGCTCACGATGGGACATCTGCCCCGTGAAGGGCCGGCACCACCGTCGTCTAGCTCGCTGCCGCTGCTACTTTCTCACGACTGGTCCGGCCGTACCGGTCGAAGGGCGGTCGACGCGCTCCTAGATGGTCCACCGATGTGCCGATGCGTGCTTGAGGCGACGTTCATCCGGCGCATGCTTGGTCGCCGATCAGGGACTTCCGCCCAGCGGAGCGTCGGCAAAATACCCGGTCCAGGCAAACCAGTATGCGAGATGACCGGGAAGCCGCGGCAAGCTCTGCCCGGCCGGCCCGAGCAATGCCGCTTCGGTCGCAAGCCAGGTTTCGTCGCCGGCAATGAGGTGGTCATGATCAGCGCCGGCGATGAAGCGACGGCCGCCCGATTCATAGGCGCGGGCGCCGGATCCGTCGGCCTCGCCGACGATGACCAGGTCCAGAAGGCCGACGGAATCATTCACGACCGCGCCGCCTGAGAATCGAGACAAAGGCCACGCCATGGACCCACCGGGAACCCGCAATCCGAAGACGCGGTCCTTGGGTTTGAGGCGGCCGTCCGGCACGAGCGCCGGAAACATGAGCTTCGGGCTCGCGAAGTAATCGCGGTAAGCGACGCCGGGCCCATAGTCCCTTACGAAGCCGGTGTCGAGGGCGAGCACCGTCGTATTCGGGTGCCGCCGATACCATTCCTGCCATGACGTCGTGACCAACGGCAGAACGGTAAGCACGACGCCCGAGCCAACGAGCGGACCGATGGCGGGCCGACCGGTGAACTGGTTCCAAAGCGAGCGCGTGTCCCGGTCATACATCAGCTTGTTGGAGCGATAGAGCAGACCGGAGGTGCCGAATGTGAGCGGCTGCTCCCGACCGCTCACCCTCCCATCGAACAGGATGCCGGCGCCGCAGAGCGTGCAATAGGCGAGGCTCACCGGAACGCCGCCGACGACGTCGTTCACCATCTCGTGCCAGTTGACGATGCGAAGCGGATAAGCCCGTTCCTCGCCGTTCAGCTCGACCCCGAAGACCTGATCGTCGGGATTGAGATAGCTCGCCGCATCGGCCGCGATCATGGTCGGATGATCGAGGGCAGGAATGCCGTCCGGGACGACGCCTCCCCAGGCGATCTCCTCCAGGCGGATGGTATGGGGACTATCGGCCGTAAGAAAACTCAGAAAATCCGGGTTGATCGCCTGCAGGACGTCGGCGAGGAATAGGCCATAGCTCGGGTCCGGAGCGATTTCCGGGTGTGCCTGTTGCCAAATCATCCAGTCAAACCAATCGTCTCCGGCGCGCTCTCCGGCAAGCTTGGCGAGCCCGTCCACGACCAGCGCATAGCGGGCGGCCGGCACGAACCGCAAAATCTGGACGAGCGGCGCGATCGCGCCCGGGCCGCCATTTTCCACGAGCCAGGCGATGGCGCCCGCGCGATCGCCGGCGGTCAGCCCGATCGCCTGGCGAGCATGGGTGTAAACAGCCGAGCCTTCCGCAGCGACATGGCCGACCTTCACCGCGAAGAGCAGCACCCCTATGACGAGAAGTGTCGCGAATGAACGTGGCATGCCGCTCGGGATCTCAGCCGCGGGTGGAGCCTAGCGCCGCGCCTGGCCTTCGCGTCATCAAATACTCTTGATTGGCGTCGCTACTCCCGCGCGGCCGCAAACGCATCGAGGCCGAGCTCGGCTCGGTAATCAGCCGAAATCTTGGCTTTCTCGGCCTCGAGGGGAATTCCCGTCGCATCGGCGACGCGATCGATGGCATTGAACAAGCCGATCACGCCGGCAGCATCGACCAAGGCCTCGGGGCCCAAACGGTTGAGGACCTTGCCGCGCAGATCGTTCAGCCTGGCGTCATCCTGGCCGAGCGCCGCCTCGGCGAGGTCGACGAGAAGGCGGCCATGGGGCACGCCGCCATCGCCCTCGCCGGCACCTAGCAACAGGCTCAGATCGTAAGATTCGCCGCTATGCTCGCTGCTCGCACGGAGCAAGTTGCCATGGTTGGTCGTTCAATAAAGACATCGGTTGAGAGCCGATACGCGACCGGCGAGGAGCTCAATCTGAGTATGAGTAATGGCGCGGTATTCCCGTCCAAAATCGCGCATCGCCGGCCCTGGGAGATATTGATGCTCGACCAGGTCGAAGAAGCCACGCACCGCATCGGGGACCAGGCTCATCGCCTTATGAATGTTCGCAGGAGCCCGATCGGAGGGATACATCCCCGCCTCCTCCGCGCTGGCATCCTCGGGCTCGACCCAATCGATCCACGCGCCGCCGGCCCTTGCACCCTCGGGCTGGCGTTGCGTGGGTGCGCCTGCGACGGGGATTGGGAGTTCTCGCTGTCTCGTTCCGACACCCTTCGCGAAGGTATCGATTGCGACCGTTTCGGCAACGATGTCGATCAGCTCCACGTAGCGCTCCATAGTCAGCCCCGAAGCCGACAACCTCTGCATCCATGAGCGCGAGAGGCGGGCTGGGTCGGTCCGGATGCGATGAATGGCATCCACCGCTGCTAGAGGCAGCTGGCCCAGATGGTCATGGGCGCCCAGCAAAGCGTCCGGCGACAGCGCGGCTTTCCGCTTGCGGCATAGAAGGCAGTCATCGGCGTGGCGCGTCTCGGCGGCAATGGCGATACGCTCGCTGCCGGTCCACCAGGTGCCCGGGCGCGCCAGACGCCGCCACGCACGCGCATGCGCGGCCGTCAAGTCGGCACGAACGCTCAGCGCAGCAGTAACGCTTGGCATAGATGTTCTCTCCCTCGACTCAACGAGCATTGAATATTGGCGAGCGAGCGGGCGCGATAGGCTTGGTAAAAGCGGATTAGCCGGTCGGCGAGCGGCAGGCTGCGATCGGCGATCAATCGATCCCACTCAGCGTTCCGACTGTCTCCGATACGGACCTGGAACACCCGATCGATGATGGCTTGCTTGGATGGGGAGTGGCGGTAGAGCAAAGCTTGGGTGACTCCGAGACGCTCGGCGAGCGCTCGCGTGGTGCCGGAGAAGCCGGCTTCCGCAAAGAAGGCTGCGCCTTCGGCCAGGATCTTCGCCTCGCGCTCGCCCTGCTCGAGGCGCCGCCGAGGCTCGGCAACCTCCTTTCGCCGCGGTCTGGACCTCACGATGCCGCCTCAACCCGCTGGAATCGCGCCGGCATTCCGTATCGGCTCAATGAGCCGGCCGGGTACCGGACCCTCCGGCAGAGCACCCGCGGCGCAAGCGACCGGATCCGCTCTAATCGTCGACAAATCGTCATTGTTCAGACAGTCTTCTCGAGGGGTGTCGACCGACGGAAGCGACGTCTGCGAGCAGGGGGACACATGCCGTATCCACCGGAGCGCCGCGGACAGACTCGAGCGCGAATCATACGGAGCGCCCAGGCACTCTTCAATCGCCATGGCTTCACCGGTGTCTCGATTGACGACGTGATGGAGCATGCCGGCCTCACGCGCGGTGGCTTCTATAGCTATTTCCGCACGAAGAGCGAGCTGTACGCGGAGGCTGTCGCCCTCGCATTGGCGGTGACACCGTGGTCGCGCTGGGACGGAGTGAGTGTCGATTTCGCCGCACGCGATGCGGCAAGGCAGGTCGTGGATGCGTACCTATCCCGCGAGCACTTCAGCGATGTCGAGGGCAGCTGCCCCATGGTCACGCTTCCGGGTGACGTGGCTCGCAGCGGCAAGACCGTTCGACGCGCCTTCGAGAACGTTTTCAAGTCTATGGCCGATCTCTTCAAGGAGAGTTTGAAACGCGAAGGGCGAGCCGATCGCAACCGCGCGCTTGCGATCGCTGGGATCTGCGTCGGCGGGATGGTCGTAGCACGCTCGGTCGAGAGTGCCGCGCTCGCCGACGCGATCCGCACCGCCGCGAGGAAGACGGCTCTTCAATTGGGCGGGTGGAGCGAAGACGGGACCATCGATGGTCGTGGACAGGCCTCTACGCGCCCAGAGCCCCGCAATCGCCGCCGCCGCACCCTTCGGAAGTAGTCCCGCATCGCTCTGCTGAATTGCCGACGTTGTCTCTGCACGAGGTGCCCATGGGACCCACGCGGAAGACGACGTCCCTGTGTCGGACGCTGCGCCTCAGACCGCCTTCATGTGCACCCGCGCCCAGTCGGCGAAGCTCGTAAAGCCACCCGGTACCAGGGCGTTGGCGGCAGCGATGTACCGCTCGTGCTCGGGGCCGAAATAGGTGTGCTCCGCAAAGTACTGGAACATCTCTCGCATTTCATGGGCGCCATCATAGAGACCGTCGTAGACGTCGGGGGGCACTCGCGACACCTGCAGCTTGTGCCCTTGCGCGTTCAGGGTGCCGACAAAGTCGTTGAAGGAGTAAACGCCGCCGCATACGCCCAGATAGCTGCCGTCAGGCAAATGGTCACCTGCTGCGAACGCGGCGGCAACGGCGCGACCAACCTCGGTGGCGTCGCCGGCATGCATCACGCGCGCGGCCGGATCGATGGGCAACGCCCAGCCGCGGCCGCCGTTCGGCAGCGGCTGGGGCGGCATCATCGTGACAAAGTTCTGGTAGTACATTGGCGGCATTACGAATGTGTGGCGCGGGAATCCGGCCGCCTCGACGACTGCGTCGACCCGGGCCTTCCCAGTGAAGTGCGCGACCTTGACGCGCCCGGCCGTCAGCGTCCCGCAGTCGGGCAATGTCGACCAGATGAGGTGCTTGACCCCGGCCGCACGGGCGGTCTGCACGGCCACGGTGCCGATCTCGGTCTCACGCGGCATCTGCGCTGGATCCCAGAAATTGGTCACGACGAAGGCGCCATACGCCCCCTCGAACGCAGAGCGGAGGCTACTCTGGTCGAAGAGATCAGCCTTGACCACCGCGGCTCCGCGCGCCGCCAGTGCCCGCGCCACATCGCCCGTGGGATTGCGGCTGGCAACACGCACAGAAAACCTGTCCGCACCCATGAGCGCGTCAACGACGCCACCACCCTGTAAGCCCGTGGCACCGAGTACCGTCACGATTCGCTTGGTCATCATCGTCTCCTCGCACCGGATACGCCGCGGTCTCGCGCGCAGAGTGCGCCACTCTAGTTGGGCACTGTGCTCCGAGCCCAAAAGCCATCCTTCCAATTTATGTTCAAGGACATATTCTGCCGGCGCAGTAGCCTTTCGTGGGGCAAGTGGCTCCTTCGTCCGATCAATCCGCGCGATCAGGCATCGATACTAGACGCGAGGCTCAGCTTCATCCGTGTGAATGCGTGCTGAAGGCCGGGCTGTTGCAGCGTCATGCAGCCGGGGGCCAGGTGGCGGCGGAATGCGATTTCTCGGGATGCGGTTACTTCCTCGGAACGTTGAAATTGCCAAATGGCGTGCACGTTCCATTGCAGCGTTACGCATTTCATGAAGTGTGCCGGTTCCGTCACTCTAAAATCGTCGACGCAATCAGTACCTGAGACGACGCCCGATCGACACCGCCGAGAACGTCCGCCACCGCAAAGCAATGGGCGTCAACATTTCCCTTGGCTCAGCAAGCGGACCTGAAGCCCCGGAAGTTCCTTAGGACACGCTCTTTTGAGCCCCGCCTTGGGACAAATCTGGGACAGTGCAGTGCGAATTGATCTGCATCGATCTGCATCGATCTGCACCGTACTGCACTGATCGCGTTAACCTTTGCCTCCCCTGCCCCAAGGTTTCCGCGGGTCTGATTCGCTCTTGAAAACCGGCAGACCTGCAAGGGTCTCGTGGGTTCGAATCCCACCCCATCCGCCAATCTCGACCCTGCCCGATGCGGGAGTAGTGGGGCGCGAGGTTCGCGTGGCGATGCGCGCCTATTGCCCGGCTGAATCTCGCGGTAAAATCGATGAAATTCGGCATCGCTGGGTGGAGTCCCGTGGTAGGCGCGCCAGCATCGGCTACGGAGTTCGACGTCGTCGTGGCGGGGTCCGGTGCCGCGGGACTCGCCGCCGCACTGACCGCCGCCCGTGGCGGGCTCTCAGTGCTGATCCTCGAAAAGAGCGACAAGCTTGGCGGCACCAGCGCCATGTCCGGCGCCGGCACCTGGATTCCGGCGAACCATCTGGCGAAGGCCGCCGGACTCGCGGACAGCCCCGAGGAAGCGCTGACCTATCTCCGGGCAACCGCCCCGAAGGGATGGCAGACCGCGGAGGACGCCCTCTGGCGAGCCTTTGTTGATAACGCGCCGCGCCTGCTCGAGTTCGTGGAACGGGAGACGCCGCTGCGTTTCGAACTCATTGCGGAACCTGATCCGATCGCCGAGCGCCCCGGCGGCAAGCTCAGAGGGCGCATGCTCTCGACCCTGCCGCTGTCGCGGCGGATCGTCGGCCGGTACGGCGCGCTGATCCGCCGCTCGACGCTTCCCCACCTCCTCACCTATCGCGAAACGATCGAGCTCGATCCCTATCATCGCCCCATCGCCGTCGTGCTGCGCTTGCTTCCAAAGCTTGCCCGGCGCTGGCTCTCCGGCAGCGCCGCCCAGGGCAATTCGCTGGTCGTCGGCCTGCTCAAAGGATGCCTCGACCTTGGCTGCCGCATCGAGCTCGGCGCCCGTGTCGTCGAACTGATAACCGAGACGCAAGGCGGCCGGATCGTTGGCGTCGTCGTCGATCAGCAGGAGGTGCGGACCCGGTTCACCGCGCGTCGCGGCGTCGTCCTGGCGACGGGCGGCTTCGAATGGAGCCACGAGCTGTTTACCCGGTATTTTCCCGGGCCTATCGACCGCATCGGCAGCCCGCGCAGCAATACAGGCGATGGGCAGCGGTTGGCGCAGAGTGTCGGCGCCAGGCTCGATCGCATGGACCAGGCCAACATCTACCCCAATATTCCGGCGCGCTACGAGGGCCGGCGCCACGGCATGCCTGCGACGTTTCAGGCCGAGCCCCATGCCATCCTGGTGGATCGCAACGGCCGGCGCTTCATCAGTGAATACGACTACAACATCGGCGAGGCGATCGATCGACGCGACCCGGCGAGCGGCGAGCCGATGCATCTGCCCTGCTGGGTGATCGGGGATAGTCGCTATCTCAGCCGCTCGCCAATGCTGCGCTGGTATGCCCGCAACGAGCCGTCATGGATTCATAGAGTCTCGAGCTTGGCCGAGCTTGCCAAGAAGATCGGCGTGCCGGCCGATGCGCTTGCTGAAACCGTCGCCCGGTTCAACGCCTTCTGCGCAGCCGGCCGAGACGCTGACTACCAGCGTGGCGAATCTACGTGGCAGCGCTACAAGTCCGGCTGGGACAACCCCAACGCGCCCAATCCGACGCTGGGGCCGATCGAGCAGCGCCCGTTCGTCGCTTTGTCCTTCAACCGATCGACCGTTGGTACCAAGGGCGGGGCGCGAACGAATGAGCGCGGCCAGGTTCTGCGACCGGATGGCAGCGTCGTCGCCGGCCTGTTTGCCGCCGGCAACGTCATGGCCAATCCGATCGGCACGCGCGCGGTCGGCGCCGGCACCACGATTGGCCCCTGCATGACCTGGGGCTATATCTGCGGCCAAACTCTGATGATGGAAAATCCGCCGGCGATGGGGCACCATTGAGCCGAGCGCCGCGCTAGGCATCGGGCCGCAACGCCTCGTGGATCCGTTCCATCACCCAGCGGTTCTTGGGCCACACCTCGACCTCGATCTCCGGTTGCTGCGCGCGAAGCTCCGGAATCCATCCCGCAGGATCATCGATGGGACAATTGAAGAGCACTCTCATTGGGCCGGCTCAGCCCATCGATAGACCGCCATTGACCCTGAGTGTCTGGCCCGTGATGTACGCGGCTTCATCGGAGGCGAGGAACGCCATGGCGGCCGCGATCTCCTCCGGCTTGCCGTAGCGCTGCATCGGCACTAGCTTGAGCGCGGCGGCGAGGCCGGCCTGATCGATCGCTCCGAGCATCTCCGTCGCGATGTATCCCGGGGATACGGCATTCACCGTCACCCCGAACGGCGCAGCCTCGGCAGCGATCGGCCGCAGCATCATTGTGATACCGCCCTTCGATGCTGTGCAGACCGAGTACTTGTTGCCGCCGAAGTCGGCGATCTCGGTGATGCAGGAACCGGTCGCAATGATGCGACCTGTGCGACGCTCAATCATGTGCGGAAGCGCCGCCCGGGTTACGTTGAAGAAGCCGGTGAGATTGGTACCGATGGCCCGCTCCCAATCCTCATCCGTACTTTCCATGAAGGGTCTATCGATGATGATGCCGGCGTTGCTGACGAGGATATCGAGCTTGCCGAATGCATCGACGGTTCCCTTGATGAGCCGCTCGGCGTCACGGCGTCTGGAGACATCGGCCCGGATGACAATGGCCTCGCCGCCGAGGTTGCGGATCTCCTGGGCGACAGCATCTGCCTTCGTCCGGTTCGCCACGCAGTTCACGACCACCCTCGCACCGTCGCTGGCAAAGCGCAGCGCCACCGCCCGCCCGATGCCGCGCGAGCTGCCGGTGATGATGGCCGACTTGTCCTTGAGCGTCATGGCGTTACCCTCCTTGCAGGCGCTCGAAAGCAGTGGTGGTGTGGCATCGGCACTAGGCCTCGGCGTCGTCGACTCGCATCATGCAATATGCCGCCTGACAGAGCCCTACGAAGCTCTAGATTGCGCGCTCCTCGCCGCGTGGCTTGGCGCTTCGGCCGTGCCCCTTGCAGGACATAGCCGATGAGGCGGCAGGTTCCCGCCAGCGACGGCGCGATCACGCTACGAGCGCGGCGAAGCAACACCACTCTCGGCGGTGGTCAATCTATTCCGGCTTCTGGAAAAAGCACACCGAACTACTGAAGGAGCTTGCGCAACCCGGAAAGCCCGAGCGGCTATGCCCGGCATTAAGCGCTCTTGGGACAGTCTTGCGACAGTGCGGCGTGAATTGATCTGCATCGCTCTGCATCGATCAGCACCGTTCTGCACTGATCCTGTTAACCTTTGCCGCCCCTGCCCTAGTGTTTCCGCCGGTCTGATTCGTTCTTGAAAACCGGCAGACCTGCAAGGGTCTCGTGGGTTCGAATCCCACCCCATCCACCAGCCGCTTAGCACGGACCTTTTCGACCCGTTAGCTGAGAAATTGGCAGGTTTCCCACCGCGAGAGTGATGAGTTCCGCTAAGTCCGCTTTGTGCCATGGGACTAAACCGCTTTCGCGGTAGAGCGCTGCACGCAGGCGTGTGCCTGAGGCGATCAGCGGGGCAATAACGGTCAAGGAGCGTCTTGTCTGAGGATCGGGTTGTTCGACCCACCCTCAGCACAGGAGCATCCC